>MZXQ01000132.1:0-891 GCA_002926195.1 Candidatus Methanomarinus sp. HR1
GACACGCCAACGGCCTGGCTGTGTATCTGCATAATTAAAGGCATAACTTGTTGATTGAATATCAGATTTTATTTTCCATGTCTCACCTATATCAGTGCACCATTGATCAATTCCACAGTAATGATAACAATCAATCTCAACAGTGTAACTCATAGCACCCAACACAGCCTCCCACTCCAGTGTCGTTGTACGGGGGTAGTGATCAAATATAGACCCATTTGCCGGTGAGAGCTGTGTTGGTGTAGTTATTCCCTCTCTTATTAAGTTAATAGTACCATTTTTATTTCCACCATTTGATTCAATAGTAATAATACCGCTATAATCTCCAGGTTTCAGTTTTACAGTATTAACAGTAACAATAACTTCTCCCGAATTAATCCCACTTGTTGGGTTTACTGTTATCCATGTCTGGTTATCACCAATACTCCATTCCAGGGTTCCGCTTCCGGTATTTAATATAGAGAATGTCCTGGAATCTGTATCTCCTTCATCCATTGTACTATAATTGAGATCAAGTGGATCCGGATTTACAGACAATTCCGGCATCTGTTTTTCAACTGTTACTGTAATTTTTTTAACATCTGATATTCCAGCTTCATTTGTAGCTGTCAGGATATAAGTAGTACTTTCATCCGGAGATACCATTTTTTCTCCAGTAAGACCCATTATTCCTATTTCAGGTTCGATAGTAACACTGTTAACACCCGAAACATCCCAGCATAATGTGGAATTATCTCCAATATAAATTTGATGAGGATTTACTGTAAAGTACTTAATTTCTACTAAGTCCGCAGGCTCTTTTCCAACAGTCACTGTAACAGTTCTAACATCAGATACTCCAGCATCATTAGTAGCTTTAAGGGTGAAAGTGGTATTTTGTTCAACCTGTTT
>MZXQ01000132.1:1034-1350 GCA_002926195.1 Candidatus Methanomarinus sp. HR1
GACTGGATCCAAACCCGTTTTATCAATAGAAACAATGACCGTACGCGAATTAGATCCACTTGTAGGGGTTACGGTAATCCAATCCTTACTTTTATCAATATCCCAATCAATAGTTCCCAATCCTTTTTTTGATATATTTATTTCTTTATATACATTATCAGTATCAAAATCTATAGAATCAGGAGATACTTCTAATCCTGTTGGTAATGCAAATAGATATATAACCAAACCGGTCAAACCGATCAAACCGATTCCAACCACAGCATTCTTTATCCATTTCGATTTATCAGATACAGTAGGAGGAATGGACTTTGAT
>MZXQ01000131.1:0-219 GCA_002926195.1 Candidatus Methanomarinus sp. HR1
TACTGTCTCGGTTGTGATTATGATCCTGTCATAAGTGCAGACAGTTGATTTTGTAGTGGTGTCAAGACTATTATTGATGACCCAAAAATAATCACTACTCTTCAAGGGAGATTCTCCATTTTCATCGAAATATCTGCAATCCGCATTGAGATCACCAAGTATAATAAAGTTACTCTCATTCCCAAAGGTATTCTTAGTATCCTCAACTACCTCAGGTAA
>MZXQ01000131.1:380-515 GCA_002926195.1 Candidatus Methanomarinus sp. HR1
ATCCCTTATCTCCTGGATGGCAACAAGATCAAAATTCCGGATAATCTTTGAGATGTTTTCCATAACCTCCGGTTTATTTGCCTTGGTTCTTCCAAATACCTGGATATTAAAACTTGCTATATGACACTGTTGCTT
>MZXQ01000131.1:562-772 GCA_002926195.1 Candidatus Methanomarinus sp. HR1
ATTGTAGTAAATTGATTGAAATTATCAGGTGCGTGCGGATTATACACTTCAAAACTTTGTAAGGATGCATTCCACCGTGCAATATACCTGTATTTATCTTCAATATAAGAGAGTGCACTGGTTATATTCTCTGAATAATTCACCCATCCGATCATGTTCAGTCCCGGATGTAACCGGATTTGCATTTGACTATACGGTATACCTTCATAT
>MZXQ01000131.1:840-1253 GCA_002926195.1 Candidatus Methanomarinus sp. HR1
TTAAGTACTGCACTATATTGAATAGTATTATTTCCCAGTACTGCACCGGTGTTATTATTCACTGGTATTAATGGCAGTGAGATCAGGTTCATACCAGAAGTAAGTTCCATCTCAAAGATCTTTGTAGGTTCCGTATGAACTGGTGCATCTGCTGCTACAAGAGCACAGTTCAAAAAAACCAACACAGTCAAAACTATTAATACTATTGTCTTCTTGTAATAATTCAAAGTACTACCCCCATAAACTTATAAGTATCCGGATTGACTTTTTTACAGGTTATCAATCCCCACTCAACAACTTGATATATCGAAAATGCTCACTCCATTCACATTTTCTAATCTTCGGCTCTTTCGAGAGCCTCAGTCAATAAAATCCGACCGAAGGGAGGATTTTGTTCTTGACTCTTAAGAAAT
>MZXQ01000130.1 GCA_002926195.1 Candidatus Methanomarinus sp. HR1
AAGTGTATCAGAGCACCGAGGTGGGGTGCTAAGAATGAAGTACCAATACTAAAATGGAGGTGAAAAAATAATGAGCTTAAGAATTGTAAGTGGTGTCCTGTTGCCTAAACCAGGTCATAGAGTTGATGACTCTGCAACTATCGAATTGAAATCCAATACTATTAAAAGTGATACTTCAATTGCAGAATTAGATGATGAGTGCGAATGGGGAGGCGGATCTCACTATGATAAAGAACCTTGTAAAGCGGTTTCAATAAGATATTTTGATGGGAAGCCGGATAGTATTAACCTGACTGACACATTCATAGAGCATGATTCAATCGAACATGCAAGAGTGAAAATCCATTGGAAGTGTGTTGGTGGAGAAATAAAAGAAATAACTTATTTCTTTGCAGGAGAGGAGTAATATAATTAAAATTAAGGTAGTATAATCTTAAAAGGTTATTACCTTTTTTTTTTAATTACTTTCCATCGATGATTGAATATAGGGAGATAAGTACTGAATGAAGAACTATAATTAAAAAAACGCAGGATACACGGAGATTTGCATTGTAAAAAGTGTATTATGAAAAGTGTATCAGAGCACCGAGGTGGGGTGCTAAGAATAAAGTACCAATACTAAAATGGAGGTGAAAAAATGGTCTTGAGAATTGTAAGCGGTCTCCTGATGCCTAAATCAGGTCATCAAAATAGCGGTGATGTAACTATTGAATTGAAATCCAATAGTATTGTAGATGGATCTCAAAATGCAAGAATAGTTGAAGGGTGCACATATGGAGGTAATACTCACTATGATAGCGAACCTTGTAAAGCTGTTTCAATAAGATATTTTGATGGGCAGCCTGATAGTATTAACCTTACTGACGGATTTCAGAATGGTTTCAGAGAAGTCAAAATTAGCTGGGATTGCAATGATGGAGAAATAAAAGAAATTACCTATTTCTTTGCAGGAGAGGAGTAATATAACTAAAATTAAGGTAGTACAACTTTAAAAAATTACTACCTTTTTTTATAGTGTATCAAGTATAACTTGATATACTCAAGAAAATCCGAGATACACGAAGATTTGCCCCGTGAAAAGGGTATTGTGGTAAGTGTATCAGAGCACCGAGGTGGGGTGCTAAGAACAAAGTACCAATACTAAAATGGAGGTGAAAAAAT
>MZXQ01000129.1:0-210 GCA_002926195.1 Candidatus Methanomarinus sp. HR1
CACCACAGTCATCAAACCGACAATGAGTACCTCAGGATCGGCAATACCATATAAGTCTCGGCTATAATCAAATAACCCTATGCCATACTTTTGATCAGAAATTGGCCAGAAAAAAGCATATGCAGGATTATACACCAGTGCATCTTCGACCAGGTGAGCACCAAAACCGATAAAGGCAAATATGAATGAATCCCGGAATCTGATTTTAAA
>MZXQ01000129.1:282-452 GCA_002926195.1 Candidatus Methanomarinus sp. HR1
TCTAAAAATAAGTCAAGATCAGGCGCATAAGCACTGGCGATTATGATCCATGAATAATCCTTATTAGCATATTTAAGATAAATTCCGCCTGCAATGATTGCAATGGCAATCGAGTATATCAAGTGTTCCAAATGCATTTTAATTAACCAATTTATTAGTTATACTTATAT
>MZXQ01000129.1:538-1422 GCA_002926195.1 Candidatus Methanomarinus sp. HR1
TTTTGGATTAATTAGAAATGTGGGCTGGAATTATTTCAATATTGAGCAGATGAACGCAGACAATCCGGATTAAAGAGATCTGCATATATCTGCGTTCTTTGCGAGTGAAAAAAATCGGAATTAAGCATGCATAAAAAAAATAGGCTGACAAGTTATTATTACATTTTTAATATAGTTTATGTACATATTATCATATACTGTGGCCACATTGCCCATATATTTGTCCACATAATAATATTATATGATGACTCCTATAAAGCCTTTAATAATCGTACTAACACTAATAATGTTGACCATACTTGCACTGCCTGTTGAAATATCAAATCTCTCTTCAAATATACCTATAACTCAAGAGAATACCTCCAGTCTCGACAACTCTATTGATCCGCTGGAACTGCTCCATATCGGTGATAAGACTCTCGGTGAAGGTGAGCCGCTAAGTTTTTCATTGGATGTAGCTGGCGGAAGCGGTTATGAGTTGCAGTATTCATATTCTAACCTCCCGGAAGGGGCACAGTTTGACGATGAAACGGGCGTATTCTCGTGGAAGCCGGATTATGAACAGGCTGGAGATTATTGTGATGTGAGGTTTGAGGTGCAGGATGGAATTGAGGTGGATTATGAAGATATTTGTATTGTCGTAGAGGATGTATGGCCTCGGTGGGATGTTAATATGGATGGAATTGTTAATAAAAAAGATTTTTTGATTGTGTTAAATCATTATAGGGAAGTAGTGGATGTTCCGGGTCCGAGATATGATGTTAATTGTGATGGGAAGGTGAATACAAATGATATTAAAGTTATTTGGTGGCATAGAAGGGAAGTATTGAATCCTGAGCTGAAGCCGAAACCTACTGTTGAACCTACTGTTGTTCCTACTGTTG
>MZXQ01000116.1:0-2421 GCA_002926195.1 Candidatus Methanomarinus sp. HR1
AAAAGCAAAAGTGGAGTTTGTTATGATGTGTATTGTGTATAACATTGAAAAAATAGGGAATTTTATCAAAAAACATAAGAAAAATTTGAAAAATGTACTGGGGAATGGAATTAATGAGTCCAATATAGCTAAAAATATAGCCATATAGACTAAAAATTCTTTATTTTTTAGTGATTTGGGCGAGTTCACTCTGATTTATCGGAAAATTGTAGGAAAATATAGGTTCAAGTGTTGGATATTAGAAATCTATGAAATGGTGGGGGTTGGATTTGGGACAGCCTGTCTGGACAATATTGATAAATATTTAATTCAAAATTTCAACACTCCGTGATTATAAATAAGTATATATATTATAAGTTTTTATTAAAATGTTGCATCATACATTGGAGAAAAAACATGAATAAGATATTAATATTATTTATTGTAATGATATCATTACTTGCATTACCGCATTCGGTATATGCGCAAGCCATTATTATTGATCATACTAACACAGATATTTCCAAAATACCAGATGAGTGGATCGGACAGGCAAAAAGTGATCTTCATATCGCTTATCAGCATACCTCTCACGGAAGTCAGTTAGTAACAGGAATGAATGCACTTGAAAATTTCCCGGCATTCGGATCAAAGTATGAGTGGTCTGATAACGGAGCGGGTGGTCTGGATTTTGATGATAATGGTATTCCAGGTTGTCCGGACCTGAGTCAGGGAGATACAATTGATGGAAATGGCGTTACTCCATGGGTAACTGCAACCAGGAATCTATTGAATAATGCAGATAATTACCATGTTAACGTTATTATGTGGTCATGGTGCAGCATCAATGGTCATGATATTCCACGTTATCTTGAGAATATGGAAATACTTGTAGCTGAATATGGTGAAGGTGGATCACATCCGCGAGCTGTCCAACATCCTGTTGCATTTGTGTTTATGACCGGGCATGCACAAGGACAGGGTGAAGGAGGTTTTATTCATACAGCTAATGAACAGATAAGACAGCACTGTCTTGACAATGAAAGAATTCTATTTGATTTTGTAGATATAGAGAATTATGATCCGGATGGTACTTATTATTATAATATGCCTATGTGGGATGATCTGGATTATAATCCGGGGCGTAACAATAACTGGGGAATTGAATGGTGTAATAATAATGCAGATACCGAACTTGAACAATTAACAACTGGTAATGGAGTATCAGGTTATAACGGATGTGGTAGTTGTGCTCATTGTGGAGCTGCCGGTGAAGGTAATACTATAAATTGTGTACTTAAAGGGAGAGCAGTCTGGTGGATGATGGCAAACATTGCTGGCTGGAATGAGAGACAGGAACAGTTATGCGGTGATCTTGATAACAACGAAGTTGTTGATATTCTTGATCTGAGGCTACTCATAAACAATATATCCCATTCAGGATATACCATCAACCAGTGTACTGGTAATGTTAATGGTGAGGGTGCAATCGATTGGGATGATGTCTGGGTTCTACTGATGCATTTATTTAATCCTACAGGTAATTCGTTGAACTGTTCGTGCTAACATGCGGATATAATAAATTTAATATAATATCAATCAAATTTATAGGTTAGGTAACTATGAAAAACATCTCAATAATAATTGGAATATTAGTAATACTAAGTATGCTATCAGGAGTAGCAGCAGATAATATAGTTTATTTCGATCCGGAAATAGTTTATATGGATGGAGTTGGCACTGAAACTGTTCAGGTTTTTTTAGATTCAACTGATACTATTGATACATGGGGCACAGAGATAGTATTTGATAGTAATTGTATAAATATCACCAACGTCGAATTTAGCGGGAGTATTACTCCTACCTATAATGGATGGGGACACTTTGGCAATTATATTTATCTTGGTGGAACTGATCTGAATCATATGTCAGGTGAGGATCTATTACTTGCTACCTTAACAGTTGAATGCATTGATCCTTTAGGATGTACAAGTTCATTAAACTTCACAGGAGAAACAGGAAATGAACGATTAATAGCCGGACCACCTGATAATTCCCCGAATTATGTAACAGTCTACGAGGCTACGTGGATAAGTGGAACTGATTGGTTATTACAGTGGACTGGCTCGGATACGGATGGAGCGAAGAATATTACCACAAAAGAACTCCAGGGGGCTATTCATTGCTGGTTGGAAAATATTGAAATAAGAGGAGGACACATCTTGAAAACCAGTGATCTCCAACTGGTCATCTCACTATGGTTAGGATTTAGTAATTAGCAGGATTACTATTCTTCTCTTTTTTTTGCCTGCTTAAATGCAATACTTTTAAATTAAAGGGCTGCATTACATACCTCATTAAAAAATAGAAATGTGATACCATGAGCATAGAATATGATATGAAAACAAANAAAAGACCGAATATCTCAAAAGACATGCAACC
>MZXQ01000116.1:2489-3950 GCA_002926195.1 Candidatus Methanomarinus sp. HR1
GGTGATATACTTCATATAGGAACAGAAGATGAGATTGTATTCTCAGTAGTCAAAGTTAATAAGAGTGAATTCTTATTCAAACAAACAGGTATTGATGCCTCATACATTCACAGCCGTGGAGTAATGAACCAGAAGATCATGGATTTTGATGAAAGAAATAATGCATTCTATATTGTTGTAGAAGGAGATCTTGATGTGGACGAAAAGGTGAAATGACATATGAAAATAGTGGGAATTTCAGGCAGTTCCAGCAGTGGTGGGAACAACAGCAGGTTGATTGACCGATCTCTTGATATCGCTAAAAAAAGGGGTTTTACAGTTGAGAAAATATCACTGGCTGGCACCAGTATTTCTCCCTGTACAGACTGTGGTGCCTGTCGGGAGGAAAAATACTGTCCATTTGATGATGATATGAACAGGATAAATGATATTCTGGAATCGGCCGACGGGATCATTGTATCATCTCCCGTATATTTCGGAACCCTTTCAGGCCAGTTAAAAACGATGTTCGATAGGACCCTTCCATTACGGAGGCATGGATTTTTACTAAAGGATAAAGTCGGTGCAGCTGCAGCCGTAGGAGGATCACGCAACGGTGGTCAGGAATATACCATATGGTCGATCCATATCTGGATGCATATCCAGGGAATGATCGTAGTTGGTGATGGCAACCATTTCGGCGGTATTGCACAAAAAGATGTGGACTCGGACAACGAAGGAATAAAAACAATTGAGGACACTGCTAATAAATTGTGTGATACGGTTGAGATGTTATCCTCATAATATGAGGCATAGTTATGAATGAAATATGTGACATACTTGAGATAATAGAGCACGATCCAAAAAAAGACACACAAGAAATAGCCTTGCTGAGCGGGTATTCGGAAGAAAAGGTTCGCTCACGCATCAAGGAACTTGAAGAAAGCGGTATCATTCGGAAATATAAAGCAGTCATAGACTGGGATAAGGTCGGTGAGGAATATATTTATGCCATTATCGAACTTAAGATCAATCTGGATGACAGGGCAGGTTATGATAACATAGCAAAACGTATTGCCAGTTTCAATGAGGTCAGGTCCATCAGACTTATATCAGGAGATCATGATCTCTCATTGACAATACGTGGAAACTCAATGAAGGATGTGGCTTTTTTTGTTGCCGAGAAGATCGCTACACTTGATCAGGTACAAAGTACTATGACACATTTTGTACTTAAAACATATAAAGAGGATGGTGTTTCCCTTTTTGAAATGGAAAGATCAAAAAGGCTGGTAATATCGCCTTGATCTGATGTGGATTATCAATGAAGGAAATTAAAACATATATTTCAAATAGAGTAAAACAAACCCCACCATCAGGCATCAGAAAATTTTTCGATATGGTTATCGGAATGGAAGATGTGATATCGCTTGGTGTCGGAGAACCGGACTTTGTTACACCATGGCATATCAGGGAAGCATG
>MZXQ01000116.1:3989-7968 GCA_002926195.1 Candidatus Methanomarinus sp. HR1
CATGACCAGGTCCTGGTTACTACTGGTGTCAGTGAGGCTGCTGATCTTGCCCTGAGGGCTGTGATAGATCCCGGGGATGAGGTGATCATTCATGAACCCAGTTATGTATCATATAAACCCTGCATCATAATTCCAGGAGGTAAACCTGTTATAGCCACAACAACACGAGATAATGAATTTCGAGTGACAAAAGAGCAGATCAAAGAAAAAGTAACAGAAAAAACAAAAGCCATTATTCTGAGTTATCCTAATAATCCTACCGGAGCTGTAATGAATAAACAGGATTTAGAAGATGTGGCAGATGTGGTTATTGAAAATGATCTGCTGGTTATATCTGATGAGGTCTATGACAAACTTACCTACGATAGTAAGCATACCTGTTTCTCTTCGTTAAATGGCATGGACGAGCATACTATCCTGCTTAACGGACTGTCAAAGTCTCATGCTATGACCGGACTGCGAATCGGATATGCTATGGGACCATCCGAGATCATCAAAGCCATGCTTTTAATACATCAATATACTATGCTATGTGCACCTATAACCTCTCAAATGGGAGCAATAGAAGCATTGAAAAACGGAGGACCTGATATGCAGTACATGGTCAGGGAATACAACCGTCGCAGGAGATTATTTGTAAAAGGTCTGAATGATCTGGGCCTGGATTGTTTTGAACCTAAAGGCGCATTTTATGCTTTCCCATCAATAGCATCAACGGGAATGACCTCTGATCAATTTGCAGAAAAGTTATTAACACAGCAAAAGGTTGCAGTAGTACCCGGGAATGTATTCGGCAGCTCAGGAGATGGTTTTTTAAGATGCTCATATGCTTCCGGCCTGGATGAACTAAAAATTGCCCTGGAGCGTATGGGAGAGTTTCTGGACCGACATTCNNTGGAGGATTAGAAGATTCGAAAAATAATAGCTATTTTTGAATCACTATCGTCAGTATATCTCCATCAGCTAATCTATGCTCAATCCCGACCCGTTGACCTTCATGTTTGGCTGACCTGCCCCATACCTGGGCATACCTGAACCTTGTTCTAAAATCCCTGTGAAGTTTATCACAGATATCACCCACGACCACATCACTTTGCACTATCATGGGCTCTTCGAGATCAGGGGGTTCGCCCTGTGGTTTCATAAAGATGCGGATAAAATCAAGACAACCAAATATCATATCTTTAAGAATATTCAGATTCTGATCAATTTCAGCAGAGATCAGCAAAGCATCCGGGAATTGTGAGTGTACAATGGATGTTGTTTTTTCATCTGCAAGATCTATCTTATTGATCACTGTAACACCCTGCAGGTATTTCCGGTTATCAAGTATAGCATCAATGAACTTGTCAACAGTTATTTCCTCACGAATGAGAATGTCTGCATTATGGATCTTATACTCTTTTAGTATGGACCGTAAGAGACCTCTATCAAATTCGCGATTAATTGTGGAACTGATATTAACCCCGCCCCTAAATTTTTTAATTACTGTAATATCAGGTCTTCTGGTATTGATCCGGATGCCTGCATCATATAGTTCATGTTCAAGTACTTGTAAATGCTCTGTTTGAAATACATCGATCACAAACAGTACCAGATCAGCATTCCTTACAACAGATATGACTTCTTTACCCCTGCCACGCCCGGAAGATGCCCCACGCACCAAGCCGGGAACATCCAGTATCTGTATAATTGCATTGTTGTGTACCAGTGTTCCAGGTACAACGCTAAGAGTGGTGAACTCATATGCTCCTATCTTTGAATGTGCATCTGTTATTTTATTCAGGATAGTAGACTTACCCACTGACGGATAGCCCACGAGTACAACAGTAGCATCCCCTGATTTTTTAACAGTATACCCATCACCCCCGCCTTTAGAGGAAACACGTCTTTGTATTTCATCCTTAAGGCGTGCCAGTTTAGCCTTCAGTTTACCAATATGGTGTGAGGTAGCCTTATTATACGGAGTTTTTCGTATTTCATCCTCTATAGCTTTAATATCTTCATCCAGACTCATTTTAGTCCTATTACTGCCGATGTAGTCATTAAGATTTTCCCTCTGATGAAATTAATGGATCTGGTATACCTGCTCTCTTAAAAGCGCGTTTTCGTCTTGCGCATGATTCACATATATCACATGGAACGGGACCTGCAGTATAGCACGACCATGAATATTCCATTGGTGCTTTGATCTTTATTCCAAGCCTGACGATTTCTTCTTTATCCAGATCCCTTACCGGTGCAAATATTACAGGATGGTTCAGTGTAGCATATTCCATTGTCCTGTTGATAAGTTCAATAAATTCGGGTGTATTATCAGGAAATGTAGTGGCTTCTTCGGAGTTGAATCCTGCTACGATATTATCAAATCCCTTCTCTTCAGCAAAGGCGGCAGCAATAGAGAGAAATACTATATTGCGGGCCGGAACCCATACATTGCGTGCTGTTTGTTCAGATCGTTTCAGATCGTCAAGATCATTTTGGGAGGGTGCAGGCAGTTCTTTATCTGTGGTGAGAGAACCGCTGAAATCTTTATACCAGGGAAGGTTGATCACATGGTGTTCGCAGTTGAATTTCTTACAGATCGCGGCAGCGCTGGTGATCTCCCGGGATGCAGAACGCTGATGATAATTGAAGGTAAGACAGACGACAGTATCAAATGTATCAAAGGCTCTTTTAAATGCTACTGTCGAATCCAGACCTGCTGATAATAATACTATTGCTCCTGTCATAAAAATACCATTTTTTGTAGTTCATGCTTGCGGTTAAAGAAACTTACCATGTAGTAACTTACTGGCGAGTAAGTATAAAACAGTTCTGGAACTCAATACGGTAAATCTTAAATAATGATAGCACTTAAATCGAAATGATTTTAATGATACCAATTTTTGGAAATCTGAATATTGAAATGGTACACATTTCAACTAAAGATCTCTTAATCTTCTTTATATTAATCTTTCTTTCATTTGTTGCCAGGTTCTTTTTTTTATATTTTTTAGA
Organism: Candidatus Methanomarinus sp. HR1; assembly: GCA_002926195.1. Taxonomy (GTDB): domain Archaea; phylum Halobacteriota; class Methanosarcinia; order Methanosarcinales; family Methanocomedenaceae; genus Methanomarinus. The sequence goes on from MZXQ01000116.1 coordinate 6,990, forward strand.
TAAAAAAATCATCACACTTGTAAAAAAGTCTAAGACTGAAATGGACGATCAGATTCTTCATGCAGTGAGAAATCCTTTGGGTTATTTCATACTTTTGCAGGGTTTTTATCTTGCGATTTTTTCCCTGCATCTGCCTGATATGATAGGTATGGTCAATATAGCCGATTATCTGGATAATGCCTATATCCTGGGTTTTTCTTTTATTATGTTATATCTTTTTTTTAAGCTCATTGATGTAATTGGGTTCTATGTCTTTCGAATGGCAAAAGATTCAGATAATATGCTTGATGATCAGTTTGCACCTTTACTGATAAAGATCCTTCGTATTTTTGTCATTATACTGGGTGTAATTTTTATTCTTCAGAATTTAGGTTATTCTATTGCGTCTTTACTAGCAGGTCTTGGTATTGGCGGTCTGGCATTCGCACTTGCTGCCAGGGACACAATAGGCAACCTGTTCGGCTCATTCACTATTTTTTCAGACAAACCTTTTCATCTGGGTGATTGGGTCAGAATAGGAGATGTTGAGGGTACTGTAGAGGAAGTGGGTTTCAGGTCTACACGTATACGAAGGTTTGACCAGGCCCAGGTGGTAGTGCCTAACAGCCATTTCACTATAAATGATGTGACTAATTTTTCAGCTATGAAAAAACGCAGGATCAAATTCAATCTCGGAGTAACATATGAAACATCCCCTGAGCAGATGACAAAAGTAGTGGATGGTATAAAACAAATAATTAAAGAAGATCATAAGTTCGATCATACATTTTCTATGGTCCACTTCACTGAGTTCGGGGATTTTTCTTTAAATATTTTTATCTACTGTTTTACTAAGACCACTGTATGGGACGAATTTTTATCAGTAAGGGAAGAGTTTAATTTAAAGATTATGCAACTACTTGAAAAACTTGAAGTAGAGATCGCTTTCCCGTCACAAATGATATATTTTGACAAAGATAAAAGAAGGTAAGAACAAAAT
>MZXQ01000116.1:7978-9083 GCA_002926195.1 Candidatus Methanomarinus sp. HR1
GAAGATTAGAAAATGTGAACGGTGTTAGCATTTTCGATATATCAAGTTGCACTTGATATATTTTTAAAAAGCATCCATTTTAAAGCCGATAGATTAATCAACCATATCCGCATAATACGATGCCCATTGAAATAACTTAAAATATAGTAATTAATATAATCTATCACATTAAAATGGAGAATCATAATGACAACTGTTTACGACATACCTGCAAATGATTTGATCAGTCATGTTGCACAAAAACTAAAGGCAGATCAATTAGTCAAACCTCCTCAATGGGCGCCACATGTTAAAACCGGCGTTTACAAGGAATTGTCACCAGTAGATCATGATTGGTGGTATACCAGATGTGCATCTACTATACGCAGGGTATATATTGACGGACCAATAGGTGTTTCAAGACTCAAGAACTTTTTCGGCGGGAAATATCGCAGAGGTGTAGCACCTCCGGTTCATGCCAAAGGCAGCGGTTCTATAATAAGAACAGCACTGCATCAGCTTGAACAGGCAGGTTTTATAAAGGCATCAAAGAAAGGACGTATCATCTCTCCTGCAGGCCAGTCATTTTTGGATAATATGGCATATGAAGTTAAATCTGAGTTATTGGAGCATTATCCGGGTCTTGAAAAGTATTGACACTCGATAATACTCAATAATAGATTGATCAATAATATAGTCAAAGGTGAGACTATGGCTGAAGATGAACTTGAGGCGATAAGACGCCGGAAAATGGAACTTTTAAGGCAGCAACAGCAACAGCAGCAGCAGATGCAAGATCCACAGGTTGCTGCCCAGCAAGAGCAGGCAATGGCTGAGATGGAAGCAAAGAAACAGGCCATCTTACGTGCTATCCTGACTCCAGAAGCCAGAGAACGTTTGAACACTTTAAAAATGACAAAACCTGAACTGGTAGCAAGTGTAAGTGACCAGCTTGTTTCGCTGGCACAGTCGGGTCGGCTGCAAGGTAAACTGGATGATGAGAAACTGAGAAATCTTTTAATACAGATCCAGCCTAAAAAACGCCAGACAAGTATAACACGCAAATGAAAGCCAGCGTACTGTTCAGTAGCGGTAAGGACAGTTCACTTGCAGCAATATTGATGGA
>MZXQ01000116.1:9118-10748 GCA_002926195.1 Candidatus Methanomarinus sp. HR1
CTGGGTTTTCCTATCAAGGTTGTGAGGCTTGAACCTCATTTGATAGAGGAAGCTGCTAAAATGCTTATAGGGGATGGTTATCCAAAACGCGCAATTAACTTCCTTCACCATACCAGCCTTCAGGTTATATGTTCCCAACCTGATACTGTTGTGGTTGCCGACGGAATAAGGCGGGATGATAGAGTTCCCATGTTGACAAAAGAACAGATAAGAAGTCTGGAGGATACACATAATATATCATATATACAGCCTTTGATGGGATATGGACGTTCCTGCGTCAATATACTGGTTAAAGAACACTTAAAGATAGTTGAGGGAGAAAGCGAAAAGATTGAAAAATCTGATTATGAAGTAGAACTTAGATCATTTATACGAAAACAATATAATAAAGGTGATAGTATTGTGAAAAGTTTATTTCCGGAGCATATTCAATCTCATGTCATAAGTAGAAAAAATTCATAGGATTAACGATAATAGGTGTAATAATATGAGCCAAAAGACAAAAGGTAAAAAGAAACGATTGGCTAAAGCCAACAATCAGAATCACAGAGTGCCTTCATGGGCGATAATCAAAACCAACAGAGCTGTTGTTACTCATCCAAAAAGACGGCATTGGAGACGCAGCAGTATAAATACAGGATAAACGGAGAGAATTATATGATAGCTATTGATGAAGAACAGATTTATACTGTACCTCTTCGAGGAGTAAAATATGTGCCGCGGTGGCAACGCAGTAAAAAAGCAGTCAGTGTTGTATTTAAGTATCTTGAACGTCACACAAAGACAGATCGTTCCATGATCAGAATGGATCATCATATCAGTGAAAAGATATGGGAGCGCGGTTCAAGTAAACCTCCGTCAAAGATCAGAATAAAGGCAATGAAGTTCGAGGACGGTATCTTAGAAGCCGAACTGGCAGCTGAGTAAATGCACAACAAGGCCAGTTATAAGAGCAATTCGGTCATAGGTGTATTTATCAGGTGCACGGAAGATTTCACACTTGTGCCCAGGGAAGCTGACTATGATTTAATCAGGTTAATTGAAGGTACCCTACATACTACAGTTATACCTGTTTCAGTAGATGGAAGTAGCGTTATAGGATCATTGAGTTGTGGGAATAGTACAGGATTTTTAATTTCAGAGAGGGTCACTGATACTGAACTTAATGAGATAAAAAGACATATTCCGGCTAAGCGGCTTAATGGTATACTTAATACTGCTGGCAATAATATTTTAGTAAATGATACGGCTGCATTGGTAAATCCTAATATGTCAGATCGTGCAGTGGAAAAAGTGCACGAATTTTTAGGGGTGGATGTGTACAGGGGTACTATTGCAGGATTAAAGACAGTAGGGATGGCGGCATGTGCTACAAATAAGAGTATACTGGTCCATCCCGGAATAAATCAGTACGAACTTGATCAATTGGAAAAGATATTTGGTCTGCCTGTAGATATTGGAACTGTTAATATGGGAATTCCGTTAATAGGCTCCGGATTACTTGCTAATTCAAAGGGATTTATTGCAGGCGGCGAAACTACAGGGCATGAGATAGGGCGTATCGAAGATGCCCTGGGCACTATACATTTGTGATCGGTTAAGTAAATTATCATGTTTCATCACTTAACCG
>MZXQ01000116.1:10771-11430 GCA_002926195.1 Candidatus Methanomarinus sp. HR1
CCATGTATGGAACAGTTTCTTACTATTTCTACTATCTGCAGGATATCAGTGATAATAATATCAGCATTAGAGTAAAGCTTTCCGGAGCAGGTACCTGTTTGCTGGATGGACAATATAGCCCTGTCTGAGGCCTGCAGGGCCAGTATATCATTGATGCCATCTCCAACCATGATTACTTTGTCGTATTTTATTTGTAGATGTCTGACTACCCACTCTTTTCTCTTCGGTGTAGCTACATCATAGACTCTGTCAACAGGTATATCCACCAGATTTGCCAGAATACCCAGATTGCGCATACTGTCACCTGAGGCAATATATGTATCAATACCCAGATCGTGGAGGGTATACAGTGCCTTTAACGTGTTGTTAAAAGGTCTGCCTCCGGTGCATACGGTATATACAATAGATCTATCTTTGATATCTACTATGATGCCTATACCCAAATAAAATATATCAGGACATTTATTCTTGATTTTGTTTATTACATCATGAATGTCCTGCATAATTGTTATGTGATCGTTTTCAATTGATTTTTTTACTTCATCCAGTGTGATCGGACTTGCCGAACAGCTTAGTGCGATCTTAATATTGTTATCATCTAAGAAATCATTGATCCTTTTGTCAGATTGGGAAATTATAATCTTATCAGGTTCTGTGTG
>MZXQ01000116.1:11496-11971 GCA_002926195.1 Candidatus Methanomarinus sp. HR1
ATATGTTTTGCCACCCTGGACATATGCAACAGTGTGCCCGCGCTGTCGAATACTACTGCTATTTTTTGTTTCATTGTTAAGAATGAATTATACATTCCATTAATAATTTTCTATAATAATAGGGTAAGGACGCTTGCAGGAAAGTTTGTATTGAGGGATAGTAAATGTGTGGTGGACAAATTGATAACTATTCCGGAGTTTTGCAAGCATCCAAATACATCATTATTATTCATTCTATATAAACAGTGCGATTTTTGTAAAGAACCTCCATATCATTTGAATGATATGCATAAGCAACTGCTAAGCGAGTGCGTAGTTATTTACAGTACGGGCGCAGGGGGATTTGAACCCCCGATCTTCAGCTTAGGAGGCTGCTGCCATATCCAGGCTTGGCCATGCGCCCTCAGTTAATCGGAGGTAGCTTTTAACGATATAATAGATATTAAATATTTCTAAGTTGCGATATATTTATCTT
>MZXQ01000116.1:12075-19873 GCA_002926195.1 Candidatus Methanomarinus sp. HR1
GACCAAAGGCAGCAATATAAAGGTCCGCCTACTTAGATGTAATGTAGCAAATGTTACAGACCCTTCAAATAATAAAACCAATCAAGTATCTATTGATACAGTGGTAGGTAATACAGCCAACCAGCATTATGTGAGAAGGAATATCCTGACTAAAGGTTCTACTATAAAAACCAATATTGGTGATGCCAGGATCACAAGCCGTCCTGGTCAGGATGGAGTAGTAAATGCAATATTAATAAAAGAATAAAATTTTTTATCGGAGGAAACATTTCCTGATTTTGATATTTTACTGAAATGTTAAATAAATACCAGGAGGATTATATGTTTATTATTTAGAAAATGAGGGTGGCAATTTTGAAATTTGAAGATATTGAGAAATTATTAAAAGAAGAACCTGATAAAGCTGCTAAAGATTTACTCAAAGAGATTGAGGACATATATGGTGAAGTTCCATATATTCTGAAGTTCATGGAAGACAAACCTGAACTATTGGTATCCAAGATAATATATGATACTTCCATTATGCGAGAATTCAACCGTCTGGATCATAAAACCATAGAGCTGATTTCTATTGGTGTAGCGGCATCACTTCGATGTACCCACTGTCTTGATATGCATATTCGAATAGCAAAAAGGATGGGTATATCACATGATGAAATATTTGATGCTATTCTAATAGCTGGTACTCTATCAAATGCTTCTGTCCTTGCCACAGGTACCAGAACCCTGGATAAGGAGTTATCTGATAATAAGTGTAGTATTTGCGAAATACCTTAATTAAGTATTAATTTTGTTCTTTAGTGGAAGGCATACCCAGGGTATTTATCTGATCTATGAGTTCACTCAATCCTTCTATTTCACGCTGAATGACCTCATCTTTTGACATAGATATACTCATTTCACCGTCTACTGTGAGTTTGTCAGGACCTCTACGGACGATCCTGTCAATTCCATCGCGGCATAAAATATCTTTTATCTCTGCATCGTGAACGAAAGCACGGCCGGGAAAAAAGACAGTGTCTTTTACCTGAGATAAATCAATTTTTTTAATATCTTCTATAGTGATCAGGCATCCGATATCCTTTTCTACACCTATTACATTCACCCTTGCACCCAGCTTTGAAAATATGCCCTGCAGCAGTGGTGCTGATATACGGCCTGTTAATATGGTAGCTTCCATTCCGGGTCTTGGGAGTCGTGATAGGGCTTCCGTATTATTTATTATGGAAAATGGTGCACCAGTAACCGGGTCTAACAAAGGCGTTCCTGATACTCTGAATGAATATTCACGATCTATTTCTTCTACAATTGCAGCGAACTCTTCTATCGTATGAGTTTCTATGTTAGGAATGATAGGCGCATTCCTGAGTATCAGTCCCTGCTCAAAGGTATTGGCAAACCTCATTAATAATAATCCTTTTGCACCGATAGCTTCCAGGTCATCGCAGGTCTTTCGCAGTACTTCACCATCGTTTACACCTGGTATCAGAACATTGGCAGCATAGACATCACAACCTCCACAGAATGTCTCAAGGTTATAAAGAGAGGCTTCCGGCGAGGTATCATGCATATACTGCCTGCGAAGCAGTGGATCAGTGGCAAATACGGTAAAGGATACTTCTTTAACACCGCATTCAAGGTAAAATTCGGCTTCATCACCTTGTGTAAATCCTTTGCCGCTGGTATAGCCGAGATGGATGGGAGACTTTAATTGAGATAACATCTCTGTCAGGGCTTCAAGTTCCGGATAGCAGCTAATATCACCGCCTCCGCTTATTGTAATATGTTCAATTTCCTCATGATTGACCTGAAGTATTCTGTCTATGTCCCTTATCACCATTTGAAGTGGTTTGAATCCGGGGTAGGATTCTTTTACACTTTCAGTACAGTAATGACAACCTTTTTGGAAAGGAAGACAGTGTTTACATCCAAGTGGAGGAATTTCCTTTACTGCCTTAAAGTAGCAGTATTTGCAAAATCCCATACAGTCAAGTCCGGGTCTTCCTCCTATATCAGCAAGTAATTCCATTTTTTATCATTCCTTTGTTATCTGCATTTCATATTGACTATATAGTTATATTGTTTACGGCAAAAAACAGGTTTGAAGTATTATAATTTTTTTTATAGTATATCGAAAACCTGTTATATCGAATTTGTTCATTTCGTTCACATTTTCTAATCTTCGGCTCTTAGGAGGGCCCCAGTCGAATATTTTACAAATCTTCTAATCTTCGGCTCTTCCGAGAGCCTCAGTCAAGAAAATCCGGGCAGAGGAGGATTCTTTTTTAGTATGCAATGGTATTTTTAATGTTCTTCGTATATTTCCTTTAAAATATAAGAATTAATATATTTTCAGCATCTATCACGATTAATCCGTAATCTTTAAGTAGGTTTATTGAATAGATGGTAGTACAGAAAACTGGAGTTGGATAAAAAATAAAAAATATAATAACAAAATCATATAATACAGGTTTTTTGGTAATAAGAGCATTTATTAAATCCTTTTTTGGCTCTTTTTCAAAATCTCATGATTTTTGTAATTATATAATCCGCAATGAAGGTTTTCAAGAAAAGAATTAAAGGAGGAAAAATAAACGTGGCTGACAAAATAGACCTATATAGCGATAGAGGAGCTAAACTCAAGAGTGGCGTAATTCTTGAAGATATTAGCCCCCTAAGAAACAAAGCCATTAAACAGATCATTCACGACACGAAGCGATCAGCAGCCGTGGATCTTGCCGGAATCGAGAAAGCTCTGGCATCTGGTAAATATGGTGGTAAAGGCAGGCAAATCCAGGGACGAAAACTGGAACTTGATGTAGTCAAGAATGCAGATTCCATAAAAGCCAAGATGGAAGACCTTGTTAGAGTCGATAAAGGCGATGATACGAATATCGATTCACTAAACGGCGGTAAACAGCTGTTTGTACAGGTTCCATCAGCTCGAATGGAAGCAGGTGCGGAGTTTGTTGCATCACTGACATGCTCAGCAATGTCATGCGTTCAGGCAATGATCGATACTTTTGATCTTAGCATGTTCGTAGTACCTGAAGTAAAGGCTGCAATAATGGGACAGTATCCACAGACCATGGATATGGCCGGCGGAAATGTGAAATCGATCCTTGAGATCCCCCAGAAAGATGAGGGGATGGGTCATTCACTGAGAAATATCATGGCAAACCACCTGGCTGCCGTGACAAAGAAGAATGCAATGAATACAGCAGCACTGTCATCAATCTATGAACAGGCAGGCGTATTCGAGATGGGTAATGCCCTGGGACAATTCCAGAGACATCAGCTTTTAGGCCTGGCATATCAGGGACTCAATGCAGACAATTTAGTCTATGATGTAACCAAGGCAAACGGTGCAACCGGTACAATCGGTACTGTAATGCACTCCATCGTAGAGCGCGGACTCGCCGATAAAATACTCGTAGCTGATAAGAAATTCGACTCAGGATATGTATGCTATAAAGCAACTGATGTTGCTAAATGGAATGCATATAATGCAGCCGGAACCCTTGCATCAAACCTGGTAAACTGCGGTGCAGGAAGATCACCACAGCACGTTTCATCAACACTGTTGTATTACAACGACCTTGTTGAGAAAGAGACCGGACTTCCAGGATGCGACTATGGTAAAGTACAGGGTACTGCAGTAGGATTCTCCTTCTTCAGTCACTCCATCTATGGTGGCGGCGGACCTGGTGTATTCAACGGTAACCACGTAGTTACCAGGCACTCAAGAGGCTTTGCTATCCCATGTGTGGCAGCAGCAGTTTCACTTGATGCCGGTGTCCAGATGTTCACACCAGAGATGACATCAGCACTTGTAGGAGAAACTTTCGGTTCATATGAAACATTCAGAGCCCCCCTTAAGGCAGTCGCCGGAGCAGTGTAAATAAAAAAAAAGAGGATTTAAATGGTCGATTACTATTCAGCACCAAAAAAGCCAATTCAGGTTGAAATTTTTCCACAGAAATTATTAATGCCCGATACAGCCGAAGAGTTACTTAACTCAATCGATAAAGTAACAGGCGTGCTCAGGATGATGATTCAGGGATCCGGTCTGCCCATGAGAGTCTCATGCGGCCCCGGGATTGGTACTCCGATAGATCGTTCTGACCGGCGTATTATCAATGTTTCAGGTCAAGCTTTTGAACTGAACATCAGAGTAGGCCGGATACGGGTTGAACTTGAGGACAAAAGCGCAAAGGAACCACTTCGAGAGGCAGTAGAAAATTCATTGCCTATTCCGTTCGAATTTAGAGAAGGGTTCTTTTTTCGCAAGAAAGCTTCTTTAACAGACTATGCTAAATACGGTTTTAAAAGCAGGGAAGATGAATCTATCAATATTGAGGACGAGCGCCTCTTAGGATTAATTGACCCTAAAGCAGACCCAAAAGACCGTATATGCATGTTAGAATCAAATGAGTGATCATATGTTCGGACGAGAGACACAGTGTGTGGATTGCAGAGAAAGTATGGGTCTAGGCCGGGGAGGAGGACTTGCCCAGAGGGGTACGCTCTCAGAAACCGGTAGGCCTGATGTGATCGCAGTTGCTATGTCTCCGGGACGGCGTCATATTACCAAACCTGTATGTGAGATCACATACGGGCTAAGAAGGGAAAGAATCCAGGTTAGTGTACTTGTGCTCAATTCAGGTGCAGGTGTACCCGAAGATTTACATAAAGAATCTACAATGGGATACGGTCCCAAATTCGGGTTAAATGCCAAGGAATTAGCACAGATAGGCAGACACAAACTGCTGGTCCTTCATTTGGGAAATATTGATTCGCATGTAATAAGCAAAACAAAAGAAGTACTCAAATATGTGGATATTCCAACTATAGTGGCCTGCCAGAATCCAATGGATTTTGAGCAGTTTGCTGAAGCAGGAGTCAGAACCAGACTGGTAAAACCCAGGCCTGAGAAAATTCAGACCGGGGGAACAGTTATGGAGATCGTAAGCGGAATCACAAGAGGCGAGACCTGTTCCAGGGAAAACCTCAATAAGATTGTTAATTACGTAAAGACCATTAATCCGGAAAATAACTAAGGAGATGATGTAATAATGGCATATAAACCACAATATTATCCCGGCAGCACTTCAGTTGCTGAGAATAGAAGAAAACACATGTCAAATAATGTCGAGAAGCTCAGAGAGGTCTCAGATGAGGACCTGACAGCTATGCTGGGTCATAGAGCACCTGGTAGCGACTATCCAAGCACACATCCACCCCTGGCAGAGATGGGAGAACCAGATTGCCCTGTAAGGCAAATGGTTACACCTACGCCAGGTACAGCAGCAGGCGATAGGGTAAGGTATGTACAGTGGGCAGATTCCATGTACAATGCACCTTCCGTACCATACTGGAGATCATATCACGCAGCTATCAACCATAGAGGTGTAGATCCAGGTACGCTATCCGGCAGGCAGGTCGTAGAGGCCAGAGAAAGAGATATGGAAGCGTGTGCCAAGGAGCAGGTCGAGACAGAGATGACCTGTCCCGGTCTGGCTGGACTGAGAGGCGCAACAGTGCACGGTCACTCCTGCAGACTGCAGGAAGATGGTGTAATGTTCGATATGCTTGACAGACGCCGACTTGAAGGCGATGTAATCATACAGGATAAGGACCAGGTAGGTGTACCTCTTGATCGAAAGGTCAATATGGGTAAACCTATGTCCGAAGCCGAGGCAGCCAAGAGAACCACATTCTATAGAATAGACAATGTTGCATTCAGAGATGATAAAGAAGTCATTGAATGGATGCAGAGAGTTTGGGAACTGAGAACATTATATGGATATCAGCCCCATGATTAAGAGGTGATAGAAAATGACAAAACACTTCGCATTCGGAACTGAAAAGACTGCTATGGATCATTTCAAACTTGCCATGGAAAACAAATATGGTAAAGAATGGGGATCCAATCAGCAGAATGATGATATCCAGGCAAAGACCACAAAATACCTTAGACTTGGTTATGAACAGAGTCCCAGGAAGGTCGAAATGGCAAAGGCCGGAGCAGACATTGCTAAAAAGAGAGGTCTTCAGGCATATGATCCTCTGCTTCACTTAGCAGGTATCCCACTGGGTCAGAGACAGTTAACACCATATACTCTTGGTGGAACTGATATCGTTGTTGAGGGCGATGACCTTCACTACGTCAACAATGCTGCCATGCAGCAGATGTGGGATGATATCAGGAGAACTTGTGTAGTTGGACTCGATCTTGCCCATGAGACTCTGGAGAAGAGGCTGGGTAAAGAAGTTACACCTGAGACTATTAACTACTATCTGGAAGTGCTGAACCACGCACTACCTGGTGGAGCTATTGTCCAGGAACACATGGTCGAGACCCATCCTGCAATGGTAGATGATTGCTATGTGAAAGTATTCACAGGCGACGATACCCTGAAGGACGAACTGGATTCACAGTTCGTGATCGACATCGATAAGATGTTTATCCCTGATCATGCAGCACAGATCAAAGCCAGTATAGGCAAGGCATCATTCCAGGCAGTGCACATACCAACAGTTGTCTCAAGGGTAGCTGATGGTGGCCAGACATCCAGGTGGATGGCAATGCAGGTCGGTATGAGCTTTATCAGTGCATACCACATGTGCGCCGGTGAGGCCGCAGTGGCTGATCTGGCATTTACTGCAAAGCATGCAGGCTTAGTAGAGATGAGCGAGATGCTGCCAGCAAGGCGTGCAAGAGGTCCTAATGAGCCCGGAGGTCTGTCCTTCGGTCACATGTGCGATATCGTACAGACCTCAAGAAAATTCAGAGATGATCCTGATAAGATCGCTCTGGAAACATGCGCAGCAGCATCCATGCTATATGATCAGATATGGCTCGGCGGATACATGAGCGGTGGTGTCGGTTTCACTATGTATGCAACAGCAGCATATACCAACAACACTGTAGACGACGATCTGTATGCAGCTACCGAATATGGCTGGGATACATACGGCACAGCCGTAGGCAAGACTGTCGCACCAAGCATTGATGTCATAAAGGATATCGGTACCTGGGGTACAATATATGGCCTTGAGCTGTATGAGAACTATCCCACATCCCTTGAGGACCACTTCGGCGGTTCCCAGAGAGCAACGGTAATTGCCACTGCAACAGGTGCAGCATGCGCAATCACAACCGGTAACTCCAATGCTGGACTTTCAGCATGGTATCTATGCATGTACCTCCATAAAGAGGCACACGGCAGACTGGGCTTCTTCGGATATGATCTGCAGGATCAGTGCGGTGCAACCAATGTGTACTCCTATCAGTCTGACGAAGGACTGCTGGGCGAACTCAGAGGAGCCAACTATCCTAACTATGCCATGAATGTAGGCCACCAGGGCGGTTATACAACTGTACTGACAGGCGCATACACTGGCTGCGGACACGGTTTCTCAACCAACCCACTGGTAAAGACATGCTTCGCTGATGACCTGATGAACTTCGACTTTGTTGAGGTCAGGCATTGCTTCGGTCAGGGTGCACTTCGAGAATACGATAGGTGCGCTGGCGAGCGAGCATACGTTATACCCGCAAAATAAGCAAACTTTAAGAATATAGTAAGTAGGTGTGATTTTATCACATCTACTAGTTTTTCTTTTTTTCTATTAATTTTGTTATAGTGTTGCGTCAACTATACAATATCGCTAGATATAAATTCGAAAACATCAAATTAGCATTTTGACTTAAGAAATTATCTGTTTTTTTCAGATAGCCTGAATTTATTTCAACATCAAATGTTGCAATAAAAATAACCACCAGACAAAACTG
>MZXQ01000128.1:0-4131 GCA_002926195.1 Candidatus Methanomarinus sp. HR1
AATATGAGGTGAGCGATTTGACGCAAGGATGTCCCCACATTTCAGGTATCTGGTGCAAACTGGATCCAAAATACCATAAGCCAAAACAAGATGAAATGGATAAGTACTGTAATAATGATAGTAATTATATTAATTGCCCGGTCTATGAGAAATTCGCTAATATGGACGGCTGCGCCTGCAGTTAGTAATAGTAAGTGATCATGGCAAATACAGGCTATGCCAGTGCCCTCGGTGCAGGTACTATAATCAATGCCATTGCTACCTGGAAAGGTTCGGCTTTTGGGATTGATCTGAAGACCAGGGCAAAAGTAAGGTTTACAAACAATAATAAGATCAGTGGAACTATTAAGGGCGGTGGCAATCCATATCTTATTAAAAGGTGTGTTCGGTTGGTATTTAAGAAATTCAACTATCAGGGCGGTTTCGCTGTTACAACCTCAAGTGACATCCCTATTGCATCAGGTCTAAAAAGCAGTAGTGCTGCTGCTAATGCGGCCACACTGGCAGCTCTTGATGCCCTGGGTAAGAGCATGGAGCCGTTAGAGGTAGCCCGTATTGGAGTGCAGGCGGCACTCGATGCTAATGTTACTATCACCGGAGCGTTTGATGATGCGTCCGCCTCAATGTTGGGGGGGGTAGTGATCACTGATAACAGGTCGCATACACTAATAAAAAGAGAAGAGATAGAATCAGAAGTGATCATCTATTCACCAAATATAAAAGCATATAGCTCACGAACAGACGTGGGCAGGTCTCGCCTGATAGCCCCATGGGTAGATATGGCATATGAACTGGCAATCCGTGGTGAATATAAGAAAGCTATGACACTAAATGGCTTTTTATATAGCAGTGCTCTTGGGTTCAACAGTGAACCTATACTGATGGCGCTTGAGTTGGGAATTGGTGGTGTCAGTCTCTCTGGTACAGGACCAGCATATACTGCACTGGTAGATGGAGAAAAAGGTGATAGACTGGTAGATGCCTGGTCATCATTAGACGGAAAAATCATAAGGACAAAAGTCAATAATACAGGTGCTCAAATAGGAAGGTAATGATCATTATGAAAAAACTAGCTGATGTAAGAGCCAAAATAGAGACCATTGATCACGAGATCATCAGATTGATCGCAAAAAGAACTGAACTGGCTAAGGATGTCCTTGAAGCAAAAAAAATTGTCAACATGCCTATTAATGATGAGGATCGAAATCAAAAGGTCATGGAAAGAGTTGCTAATATATCCACGGAATGTGGACTTGATGCAGGTGAAGTGAAAAATATATTTAAAATACTTATAAAAATGAGTATAGAACGCCAGCATGAACTAAGTGGTGAAGGCAACCTCCCTTAATGAGCAGAACAAAATTCTCCCTTCGGTCGGATTTTCTTGACTGAGGCTCTCGAAAGAGTCGAAGATTAGAAGATTCGTGAAATCTTCCCATGAGGCTCTCGAAAGAGCCGAAGATTAGAAAATGCAAAGCATTTTCGATATATCAAGTTNNACTTGATATACTATAAAAAAAAGTATCCACAGGGCGCAAGTAAGACCTCAGATTTCTAATCCGAGGATGTGCAAGCCCCGCACAATCCGGGTGCTTATAAACCGTTTTTTTCAAATAAGGAATTTTATAAGATCTTTATCCAGTCTGCTTTCCCGTTCCAATCTGCTGATTATCTCGCTGTCAGATAATCCTTCAGATTTAAAGGTTTTAACTTTATCAAAGAATGCGGGATTGATCTCATAGTATTCATTGATATCTTTCCGGTGGCCCCATACATCTCCTTCCAGCAAACTTATATCCTGCATTTTCAGGAACATCTTGGTAGATTCGGAGATTGTTTTCATAAATGAACTTGCTACATGTATAGCCTTAAGGTTAGGACATTTGTTCACCAGTATCATAATATCTTTATTTGATGGTCTGAAGGTCAGATGAACCATTTGTTCTTGTATATCCAAGGAATCAATTTCATCCTTTGAGCTTACTACTCTTATTTTCATTTTTATTCACAAAAGTGCCAATTACTTGATCATATTTAAACCTTTATACTTTACAACAAATCTAACATTTTGATTTATGGCTATATAATCCTTAATCTTAATTGGATTTTGTTCTATTAATCGAAGAATATATTAATATGTGACTATTCCAATTCACATTATTGAATTTTTTCATGGTCATGAATACTTATGCCTATAACTGGATTATAGAACTGTACCCAATCCACCACAAATTATATAAATGGACTAATATAATACAGCATACTATAATATATGGCATTACAATCTATAATATATTATTTCAAAAAATGATATATTCACTATCAAACCATAAATTGGTGTTTTCATGAAAATAATTATACTAATACTATTAATCATCACCATCGGAGCAGTTTTCTCCGGATGCCTGGAGACAAAAGAAGCCGAACCTGCCTTTGTTAATCAAGCAACAATAAATACACTTGGATGGGAACAATCAGGGGATGTCCAAAAAGACAGCCTGACCCAGCAAGTTGGTGATATGGATATTGTAATAAATACTGCGATAGTCTCCTATTATGATAAGGCCCTTTTAGATGACATTAATAACCAGTTTGGAGATCATTTGGGAATGTCGGTCAGTTCTACAAATCCGCAGGATCAAAATATGTTCTCATCTCAATTTTTAACAAAGCGTCTGGCCCTGCCAGGTGGAATATCTATCCCCGAGTCCGTACTTCTTGGAACTGTAGATAATCTCATACAAGAGATGGCACAGGAGAATGGCATTAAGAATTTCAACGAATCCGGTGAAGAGACAGTTATTATAAGCACAGGATCCAAAGTCAAAGCCAGATCCTATGAAGGATACATTGAAGGAGATAGTGATCAGAACACCAGACTTAAGGTACGGGGAATTATTGCATCATGGACCGGAGATGGAACCACGACTATAGTAATAGGCGTAATACCTGCCCAGGACATCATCTATGGAACCCGGACTCAAACCGATAGCCCTGCTGAATCCACTATTGAAATTGATGAAGATAAGGAATACCAGGAGATTCTTACACTGATTAAAAACGTCGAATAATCAGTATGTTTTTTTTGCGACCAGCTTGATCGCAGCGATCAAGCTGTCTCGCGGCATAATAGTAGCTATAGGGATTGTAAGCACTTTTTCTACTGTCGTACTAACGATCGGAGCACATACAAGTCCTGTAGCTCCATCTTTTTCTGCTTTAATTGCTGCTACTATAGCATCTTCCATCGAAACCGCTGAATATTCACGTATGGTTATAAGACGGCCATCTATCTGCATCTTTTTTTCTATTATATTATCAAGTACCGGACGTGCTGCAATAACTGCTATGAATTCATCATGTTTGACACCTTCGACTCGTTTGATCGTCTTTACAATCTCTCTGACTGTCTTCATGTTAGGGTCCCTGTGACCTGAGAGGATCTTATAGAGAGTACTGGATGGTATACCTGACATGCCACTAAATTCGACTGCGCTCATTCGTAAGTCATCCCTGATCACTCTGGATAAGGTCTCGCGAAAGCACTCATCCGATTCAAAAGCCGCTTTTATAATTATTTCTGTTGAGTTCATTTTTTTCCCTGATGATCTGAATTTATTTATCACAATAATGTAATCAAACAAGTAATATAATACATTTGGGTATAATATATGGAAAGTTTGGAAACAATTATATATATTTATTTAAGATTTATCATATAATATAAATTGCCTGAGGTATTAGAATGAAAAAAGGACAGTTAAGCATACTAATTATTGCGATCACAATAGGAGTTATTTTATTATCAGGGTGTGTAAGCCCTGATAGTAATGATACACCCACTGACAATGAGACATCATCAAACGGTGACGAACATGCCGATTTGACAGAACTGACATTTGGTTACCAACCAAGTACACATCAAATTGCATACATGACAGCAGATGTAAAAGGCTGGTGGCTGGAAGACCTGGCTCCATTCGGGATCACCAGGATCAATGATATTGAATTTCCTACCGGTGCACCTGAGATGCAGGCTATGCTTTCCGGACACATTGATGTGGCTTATGTTGGTGCAGCACCCGTGATCTCAGCACTTGATAAAGGTCTTGATGCAAAGATCGTTGCAGC
>MZXQ01000128.1:4176-4328 GCA_002926195.1 Candidatus Methanomarinus sp. HR1
GGCACTATACAGGACACACTCCTTAAAGACTGGCTTATAAAGAACGGGATCGATACTGATAATGATGTTGAGATACTTGGCATGGGTCCGGGAGATGCAATAACTGCTATTTCAGCCAAAAAGGTTGATGGTGTATTCCTGCCACATCCCGC
>MZXQ01000128.1:4348-4868 GCA_002926195.1 Candidatus Methanomarinus sp. HR1
TGCCAGACCATGCATGTTGTGTGCTTGTGGTCAGTGGCAATCTAATTCGAGAAGAACCTGAACTTGTTAGTCAGATCCTACAAACCCATATCAAAGCAACTGATTATAATACAGCCCACATAGATGAAGCATCAAAGATCTTTGCAGAAATGACAGGGTGGGATATTGAAGTAGTGAACAAATCCCTGGCTGAATGGGATGGTGCATGGATTTGCGACCCGAACCCGATCATCGGATCAACAGTCAATTATACCCAGGTACAACATGAACTTGGATATATCGACAATCCGCTTACAGAAGAGGAAATCTTTGATACAAGTTTCTATGAAGCAGTAAAACAATAGGAAGATAAATGGCAATCAAACGTACTCCAATAGTACATCGTAAAGGACTGGAAATATTATCACTATTGGCTGTGGCTATAATCTGGCAGTTTATAGCAGTTGTGATAGTTAAGAATGATATATTCCTTCCACCTTTTACAGATGTGCTTTTTTCTTTTTTTGAAGTGATTACAGAC
>MZXQ01000007.1 GCA_002926195.1 Candidatus Methanomarinus sp. HR1
TCGATAATAACACTTGTAGCATTAGATATTTCCCAGCTTAAAGTAGTAAAACCGCCCTGACTGTCTATACTCTCCGGATCTGCCTTGAAGTAGTGGATTCTTGGCTTTTTAGTCGGTATAGTTGGTTCATCAGTCGGTTCAGCTGGTTCATCAGTCGGTTCTGGTGATCCATCAGTCGGTTCAGCTGGTTCATCAGTCGGTTCGTTGTCTTCCGGTATAATCAAAGATATTTTACCTATCTTGGTTGACCCATCTGATTCCACAGTAATTCTTCCGGTATGCTTTCCCGGATCCATGCCATCACTATTAACACTAACAGAAACCGTATTAGAATCAATTCCACTTTCTGGAAATACTTTTATCCAATCCCGGTCACTGTAAACAACCCATTTCAGGGTTTCTTTTCCGTTATTCAATATTAAAAAGGTCTGAACACCTGTTTCGGGTGCAAAATCAAAGTCTATTTTGTCAGGATCTGTTGATAAATCAGATGATCCATCCGATAATAAAAATATAGCTATAACGGCTAATGATATTCCAATAGCAGCTACCGCGATCCATTTCTTGTTACTAGATCCATTATCAACAGGAATATTCCTAATTAAATTAATGTGTTTCAGGTCTTCTATTAACGTTAATTTCCCATTATTGGTTTTAAATCCTTCTCTACTGACTTCATATCCAATAGTCTGGTTCAAGAACTGCTGGCCTATAGTAAATGAAAATGATCCGTACTTATCAGAATTTAGATTTATTGTTGATTTGCCTATTGAAAAACTAATACTTGCATTATCCAGAGGACTATCTTTTTCATCACATATCTTACCTTTTATCTCAATTTTGATCTCATCTAATAGAATATCTGATTTGATTGCGGATCCATCGATCTCATATGAAATATTTTTTTCAATATAATTATCTTTTTTAATACTAATGTCCAGAGTCTGACCAGTATAATCTTGCTCTGCTATATATTCATATTCGCCCATCTCACTAGAAGTGATGGTAGCTATTTGTGTACCTTCAATACTGATTTTGATAATCGCTTCTTGAACAGGATCACGGTTGATTGGATTTCTAATTGTGCCAGATATCCTTGTTTTTTCAATTGTTTCATCTATCTCTTTTTTCTTGGTTTCAACCTCATTCAGCAGAATATCCACCTTAATTTCATCTTTATCGATCTTGTAAGAAATATTCTTTATCTCAAAACCATCCTTTTGTATAGCAAAGTCTAATGTTTGACCAGTATGATCTTCCTCTGCTATATATTCATACTTACCATGTTCATTAGAAATAACTGAAGTTATTTCAGTTCCCTCTATACTGAACCTGATGTTTGCTCCTTTAACAGGATCCTGATTCTTTGAATTACGAATTGTACCTAATATTTTCATTCGATCATCTTCTTTTCATTGGATTGAACCCCCTAATAACGAACAAATAGATGAGCAACCCTATATAAACTTAACGCTTTTTCAAATGTGGTTACAGTGGGTTCTCCGATCATTATTCGTATCAGTTGATTCGTCCTGGTCATTGGACACAATAAAATAATGTTGCATCTTGTTGTATATTCTAATTTTAATCTACAAAGGCACCATAATTTTTTTAAAAAGTTATTGTACTAATCTACACTGAGTTCTATCTCTCTTAGAATCTCTTTTATCAGAGGACGTGCTAAATCTCTACTAGAATGATGAGGGACAGTCGTAGTTCTCAGGCTCCATTTCTTCTAAAACTAGCTCAAGTACCTCTTTAAGGTTTTCCTGAAGTTCATCAAGGGTTGCAGCCTGAGTATGAGCTCCTGGAATTCCTGGAACAATTGCCACATACAAACTGGTCTCCGGGTCCTTTTCGATATATGCAGTTAATCTGAACAACAGACTGCATAAATTGACAAATGACATTTCAAAGCAGGTCATGATCTGATCTAGTTCCGTATCTATCCTGTACACTTTATCCTTGTCTCGGATCCGCTTCTCTTCCTTTAAAGACTTTTTCAATCTTTTAAATGCATCTTTGTGCTCTTTTTCTATCGTCCTCTGCTGTTCTGGAGATTTTTAGGACAGGATGACCAGGAATGACTCACCGCCGGACAGAGTCTCAACCGGGCGTTTTTTGCCTGTGTTCCACAGGTCTATTATCATCATATCCCTCAGGTCAACAGCCCTAAATGCATATCCGAAGGTTATATCAGATAACGTTTGACAGCTAATGAAACACCTTTGGGTAGTATGGGAGCAATGTGCTAATATTTTGGTAAACTATTCTGTCTCAAGATCATGATAACAGTTCTGAGAAAATCTAGGTGTGCACATGCAATAAAAAATCAAATCAGTTCCTCCTGTATTGGTAATTCGCTGTGGAATACCTGCAGGTATGATGACCACATCTCCAATACCAACTT
>MZXQ01000127.1 GCA_002926195.1 Candidatus Methanomarinus sp. HR1
AAACTATATGCACTATAATGCACATGATGAATATTCAGTGAAGCCAGCATATATCGAGTATGGTAAAAATGAAAAAAACAAAATCAATTTGCCCGGTATGTCATAATCTGATTGATGCGGTAATTTTTGATAATGACAATAAGACATACATTGAAAAGAACTGCGAAGACCATGGAACGTTCCGGGATGTCTATTGGGGGGACTCAGAACAATACCATCGTTTTGAAAAATACCTTCATGATGGAAATGGTATCGCAAACCATTTTATTTCTGATAAAAAAGGATGTCCACAGGACTGCGGTATATGTGATGTGCACAAGACAAATACCATTCTTGCGAATATTGATGTTACCAACCGTTGCAATTTACGCTGTCCAATATGTTTTGCCAATGCAGCCGCTTCAGGCTATCTGTATGAACCCACAGTTGAACAAATCCATGAAATGATGACAGTGCTCAGGAGTCAGGAACCTGTAAAATGCACTTCAGTTCAGTTCACAGGCGGTGAACCCACCATGCGCTTGGATTTATTTCATCTCATTCGAATGGCCAAGGAGATGGGATTCAAACATATACAACTGGCTACCAACGGTATCAAATTATCAGAAAGTGCAAATTACTGCTATGATCTTCGTGAATCCGGACTGAAGACAGTATATCTACAATTCGATGGCGTGAACCCGGAATCATACCTGGAAACCAGGGGTTTCAATGCACTGCCAATTAAGTTAAAAGCCATACAAAATTGCAGAGAGGCAAAAATGCCAATAGATGTTGTACCTACGGTAATTAAAGGTATAAATGATCACGAGCTAGGGGATATGGTGCGATTTGTTGCTGATAATATCGACATAATAAAGGGCATAAATTTTCAGCCAGTATCCTTTACAGGCCGCGTCGATTCAGATAAAAGAGAACAGCAACGAATAACAATACCTGATGTGTTAAATAATATTGATGAGCAAACAAATGGCGCAATTATTAGTGAGGATTTCTATCCGGTTCCCTTCATTGTACCTTTGACTAATTTCGCAAATGCTATAACGGGTTTTGAAAATGTTGAGTTTAGCATTCATCCCCACTGCGGAGCAGGTGCTCATGTATATGTGGATAATGAAAAGAAAATGACCCCTCTCGCCAGATTTGTGGATGTAGAAGGACTACATGAATATTTCGATGAGGTGGCACTTGAGATAGAAGGTGTCCGATACTTTAAAACCATTGCACGATGGCGAGGGATTAAAAAACTTTTACGAGGGATAAGGCAGCATGTGGATGATTCAAACGCTCCGAAGGACATTGATTTTCCAAAGAATTTCATCAACTTGTTTGTTGATCGATCTGGCAATGCAATTAAAGTATTCCACAAAAAAATGATGTTCATAGGAATTATGCACTTCCAGGATCTCTATAACATGGATATTGAGCGCATACAGCGCTGCGGGATCCATTATGCAGTACCCGATGGAAGAGTAATCCCGTTCTG
>MZXQ01000006.1 GCA_002926195.1 Candidatus Methanomarinus sp. HR1
AAACTACTATTACGGGAATTGTTGTTAATGTGAAAAGGTTGGCAAATGTTGTGGGAAGCGTACGCTATCTAAAAAATTGTTAAATTATAGAGGATATTAGGAAAAATAGGGAGAAAACTAGGCAAATAATGTCATAATATGACCAATTCAACCAATAAATGGTATCCACTTTAAATCTAAGGGTAATTAATACCTCTTTAAGAATCATGATAATTTAATAATTTTTTTAATGAAATATTGCCTCTTGAGAAATCTGTGTAAATCCGTGTTAATCTGTGTCTAAAAAAAAGTAAATTCTAACAAGAAAGTGTACATTGCTTACGATTCTTATCCAGGGTTATACACTATATAGAATAGAAAGTAATCTTGATAAAGTCAGAAATTATTTTTTTCAGACACAGATTAACACAGATTAAAATTCCTTAACCGATCACAAATATCAAAATACCATACTTTTTGAAGTGGATACACAATTTTTTAGATAGCGTACGCTCCCCACAACATTTGCCAACCTTTTCACATTAACAACAATTCCCGTAATAGTAGTTTGAATATTAACTTTAGAAAGACCCCAATATTTCGCTCTTTTAAGTCCATGGAATCGTTTCATCTCTGCCTGCTTAGGCTCAATTTTAGACCGACCTTTCATGTCTTCCTTAAATTCTGTAGTCTTATTATATTCCTTAGCATTCTTAACGAGTTCGTAGTGTTTCCCTATTGTAATAGTTCTTCCATCTTGTTTAGTACATTGATCTTTAAACATACACTTTTGACATATCTCCTTTTTGAAGTGGAATGTTGTTGTACCTTCCTTTTCATTGTGGTTAAATATCATTGTCCTGCATCCTGCAGGACAGATGACCCCATTTTCCTTTATGGTGAATTCATTCTGAGTAAACAGTCCGGTTGGATTAAAATCTTCTCTAAAAGGTGCAGAGACAGTAATTCCCCTTGTGAACATTTGAAATCGATTTTCAGCACTTCCGTAATGAGTATCCCCACATATCTTTTCTGGTTTCGAACTGTTTTCAATTTTTTCATCAACAATAGGTACCAGAACATCACCATCATAACTATTACCTGGACTAACTTGGGTGTTGGTTATAAATCCATCATCAGACATAATTGAATTGACTTTGTACCCTGTGAACTTTTTCTTGTCTGATTTAGCACCATGTCTTGCATCTTCGTCCACTACACTTACTATTTTATCTTTGACCTTGTCCTTCTTTTTCCGAACCTTATCATTTTTCTCCTCAATGTTCTCGTTAAGTATCCGTTTTAACAATTTGACCTTCTCTTTAACCGAATACCCTAACCCTTCAGCCTTTTTGATTAATTTTCTGGCTTCTTCCACTACTTCAACAAGCTTTGCTTTCTTCTGTTCTGTATTTAATTTATGCACTTTTTCCTTCTTGTCTGCCGATTTTTTTCCTCCCAGTTCCTGATAAAGCTCAGGATCAACTTTTTCAATTTCGTCCATGACAGATTTTATTCCTTGTCTTATTAAGCCAATGGTACCTGGTATGGCTATGTTGGATATTACATGAGTGGCATCTACATATTGTGTACCTTTTGCAAAACCAGCATCTTCAATTTGATTTAATATAATGAAGAAAAGTTTCTTCCATCTCTCTTCTCCAAGTCTATCTCTGAAATCACCTAGTGCACTGTGATCGTAAGATCTATCTTCTATTGGAACCCCAATGAACCATTTTATTATAATATCATATCTAGCAGCACGTTCCATTTGTCTATCAGAAAAGTCATTGAGATACTGTACTATTGCTGAACGAAACATCCTTTCAGGTGTGTTTGTTACAGGTCTGCCACTGTTAGGTGAATATAAGTC
>MZXQ01000126.1:0-3522 GCA_002926195.1 Candidatus Methanomarinus sp. HR1
ATGCGGATTAAAAACAGGTCCCAAACTATTTAAGAATACATGATATAGTTAAAAATAGTTGAAAATATGATCTAGGTGATAAAAATGTCTGAATATCTCATATCCATAAAAATAGAGAAACTAGAAGAAGGAGGCTATCTTGCAACGAGTGACATCCTTCGGGGACTCGTTGCCCAGGGAAGAACGATAGCAGAGACGATGGAAATAGCACAAGATATAGCAAGAAAACTTATTGAGTCTTATATTGAACATGGTGATCCTTTACCACTTGAGATTGAACCATCCACGAATGTTATTCAAGATGTCAAGATACCGGTAAATGTGATTGCATGACGAGATTACCATCCATAACCGCAAGAGATGATATTAAGAAGTTAAAGAAAGCAGGATTCGTATTCGATAGACAAGCAAAAGGAAGTCATGAAATCTGGTATAATCCTATCACAAAAAGAAGAACTACAATTCCAAATCATCCGGGAGTTGATATTCCAAAAGGAACATTANNNNACCAAGCTTTTTTAGATTATATTTTCCTCTTTTCAATCCCCTATCCGACCTCGGTTTTCGTTTTTCTTTATCAAGACCTCGGCCTCTCCATATATTTTGACCGATTTTGATTTTCCACGTTAAATCACCACAATTGTAAATCATACCCATTTCACGGACTTTTTGACTTATGTGGCCAGCCGGGAAATTGGTTAAATTTAAATACGATTAAAGCGGTTTTGAGATGTGTGGAAAGCAAGCTAGATTATTTAGAAATATTTTTTTCAGATGAAAGAGAAAATAGATTAGGAAAATATCCCGTAAATTGCAGTAATGAGGTGGTTATTTACTGAAAAAAAATATGAATTTTCTCACAGAAAAAAATGGAATAATTTATGAAGTATTTCGAGAAAATGATATGGAACAAACAATTGCCTGCATAATTGAAACCTTTACTAGAAAAGAACCTATGGTAATAGCCCTTGGGATTATTCCAGATGAGAATCTTTTTTTTGTTAAAATAGTCTGTGAAAAAGCTGTAAAAGATGGATTATCGATTGTAGCAAAAGATAAAGTAACTGGTAAAGTGATAGGTTTTTGCCTATCAGAAGATCTCGAATCCGAACCACCAGAAGGGTTTGATAAAATTAATATGAAAATTCATCCGATTTTAGAATTATTGACAAGATTAGATGAAGAATATAAAAAATCACGTAAGGTAATAAAAGGGAAATTTTTTCACTTATATATGGTGGGAGTCAGTGAACCCTTTGAAAAACAGAATATTGGTACGACGTTACTTGATGAGAACCTTAAGCTAGCGAAGTTAAAAAACTTTTCAGTTGCTATTGCTGAGGCAACGGGATCAGTTTCTCAACATATAATTTGTTATAAACTTGGATTCAATGAAATGTTTGCAATTGATTATAAGTCATTTAAATATAAAGGCAAGAATGTTTTTAAGAATATCGAGAACTCTCCTAGTTGTATATTATTAGAGAAACGATTTAATTAATCTGGTTTAGAGTGCATCCAAAATAACAGACAAGTAGTTAAGCAACAAAAAAAATTGAGATGTTTGTATGAAAACGAATAATCATAAAGATCATTGGTTCCAAAACTTCCACCAGGCTTTTTTGTGCTCATCGTCTTAGGCCGTAATTGTGTTTTGATTAATTGTAGTTTGCAGTAAGATATGCAGCTCTGATATTTCTTTATCATTTATTTTTATCATTTCTTATCAATAGATATGCTACCGTTAATAATCCTGTAATTGCGAATACAGCTTCAAAACATGGTAAGCCTTCCTTAGGTGTTGATGTGGTTGTTGCAGTCCCAACAGTTATATTTGAGGTGTATACATTAATTATTGATTCATTACCCTCCCATGGTCGCCAGTAAACGAGTGTGAGCGTAGTTTTACCATCTTTTAGCCCTCGAAATGTCCAATTTTGCCATCCGCCTGTGCCAGGTTGAGCAGGCGAAGGATATTCTGGGGATCCATAATGTGAGTTTACAAGTTCAAGGACTGAATAATTGTATTCCTGAATTAGCCATTCATAACCTGTAGAAGGGTTGGATTCCAAAGAAATATTAAATGTTTCATTAATTTCTATAAAAATATCTGAGTTATTATCTTCCATTACATAGGCTCCATTATTTGCAGTTACATGTGGACACATAAAACATGTACTCATTATAACTAATAACCCAAGTGTAAGGGTTAAGACCATTATTTTCATCATCTTCATTATATTACCATCTTTTTTGTGATTAGCTAAACCGCTTATTCCATTCTCTGTATATGCTTTCAGATCTTATTGATTGATTAAATTCCTTTACATCATTTATTCTATCAAGTATCTGCTGTTCTCTCTTACTAACATTGTTTATGCATATATTTAAAACATAGATATANNTAATCCGTGTTAAGCACTCCAGCCTTAAAGCATAGACTTAATAAACTGTAAAGTCTTACCCACTAATCAATAATATAAGGAAAATATAAAATAATGATAATTGAACCTATTGAACTTGATAGCGGTACTGCAATTGGATTAAAACTGGATATGGAACATGCTCCACTTCTGGTAATCAGGGCACCCAGAGGGTTTGTTATGTGCGGGTATCTGGATATTACTACAGCCGAGCAGCTTGGTGATGTGGCTGCAAAAGTTACCGGTGTCAGGAATTTTGAAGATGTACTGGCAGCCAGTGTGGTGGAAGTAACAACGGCGGCTGAGGATATAGGGATTAAAACCGGAATTAGTGCTAAAGAGGCACTTGAACTCATGTTCAAATCCTGAGCAGCCATTTCCAGAGGGGATAATATGTTACTGTTATCCCATCCCGTCTGACTATTTCCTCATTAATTTCGCTCAGGATCATCGCACTGGTTATCCCGAACTCTTTACATGCATGACAGAGCGAGCGCTCTTCCCGCAAACGGGTTTTTTCATTTCGTACATCCCATGATACCTGCAAGAGAGTATGTATTTGATGTCCTCTTTTTATTACAAAATCCACTTCAAAGCCGCCCTTGCTCTTCCAGTAATATACATCATCACCAGATCGCTTAAGTTCGAGAAAAACCATATTCTCTGCAAGTTTGCCCATATCCGGAGCAAATCTAAATGAAACTGAATTTCTAAGTCCTGTATCTACTGTATATGTTTTTTTGTTTTGTTTAAACTGGGTTTTGAGTTTATGCGAATACAGAGACAGGTCCATTATCAACAATGATTCATTAAGATAGTCAATATACTTTTGGGCAGTCTCAACTGCTATATGTGCAGCTTTAGCAATACTATTGAATGAGTATTCACCAGCACAATTAGTAATCATCAACTGGCAGATTTTTCCTGCGATCTCATAGGAGACACCGAATCGTGAAGAGATATCCCTGGCAATTATATCGTTATAGAGTGATGTTAATATTTTTTTTTTGTTGAACTCATCCATCCCGATAGTCTCAGGAAAACCTCCTTCTTCAAGGTAGGCTTTCTGGTAATACAGAAGCTTTTCCCTGTTATAGAT
>MZXQ01000126.1:3545-4952 GCA_002926195.1 Candidatus Methanomarinus sp. HR1
TACACGACCTATATCCCGGGATAACAAACTTGCTGATGACCCTGATATAAATATCCGGTCAAACCGATTTGTGTCATAAAGAGTTCTGACCCATCTCTCCCAGCCGTCTTTTTGCTGGATCTCATCAAGGAATAAACAGGAAATATTAAGATTGATCTTATAGATACCGGTTAATATTTCATCAAATGATGCTGCATTGATAATCGGATCGTCAAAGTTTAATAATACAATGTCTGCCGGAGGTATACCATTATCGATCAGATGAGCTGCTATCTGATAAAGTATTGTGGTCTTACCTGAGCGTCTGACTCCTATTATATCTTTTATATGGGGAGTGTCAAGGGTTTGTATAATTGAATCCGTTACCCTGCGCTGTATTCCAGTAAGGTTTTGTGGCATTGTTTTTTCTGCCCACCATGGATTCCACAAACGTATTGACTGCTCAAGCATAATAGTTAGGTTGTAGCAGATAGTACTTATATGCTTCGAGTACTGTAGAGGATAATTATGAATTATTATCGGTGATTATAGAGGGTTCTTTTTTAATATTAATTAATTCATGCGTTTTAGATAGATGCCCCTGACTTTTCGAAGAGAATCCGGCGTAGTGACTCTTACATACTTTAATCAATAATCAAAGATAATAACTTAACAATAATGTCAGTTGAAAGTAAATTGTCAGTTTCTGAAATGGGATCAAAATCATTATTAAAATGTCTACCCGGGTCAGGATTAAACAAATTAATACAACAATTCGAAGAAATTTATAAACAGGACCCTTTCAGCACATACCTAATTGTTCCTACCTCAAGGCTTAGAAAAGAGATCCTTCATCAATTTGACAAAAATAATACTCCTGTTATTGCAAACAACATAATTACCTTAAAAGATTTTACACAGAAAATATTCAGTGATCATAACAAAAATAACATCTTAATATCTCCGGAAGAATCAGAGCTTATCATCTCTCAAATTCTTCATCAAAACTCATCAAATTTCCCATTATTTTTTCACAAAGAAGTACCATCATCTCGAATGATCAGGGAATTGAAAAAGTTCATTTCCACCTTAATAAATCGTAAAGTTAACTATCCCGAATGTTTAAAAGACCTCAAAAGTTCTAAGAGTGACCAGTTGGAATTGGTATTTAATGAATACATAAAATACCTGAAGGAAAATAACCTGGTTGATGAAGACCTGTTATTGCATTGGGTTATTCAGCAATTGACCGGATCAAACATCAATTCTTTTAACAATGTCTTTATATATGGATTCTATGAACCACTGCCTTTGGAAAAAGACCTGATAAAATCCATAGCTGATAATTCAGGTAATTTCTATTATGCCATACCTTTTGGTGATAATAAAGCCATTTTTATCGATGACGGACAATGGCTGGGAATTAAA
>MZXQ01000126.1:5081-7856 GCA_002926195.1 Candidatus Methanomarinus sp. HR1
ATTCCATTTGATGTAGCTATTCACGATGATCTGGCACAATCACCCATAATACAGACAATATTTGATATGCTAAAGGTTCCTGCACTTAATTATAAGAGAACACACCTTGTTGGACTTTTGAAATCTCCTTATATTCGATTTCAATACGAGCATGAAGGCAAGAAAAAAAGACTTTTGCCTAATGAAGTAGATTTCGAATCCCTGGCTGCTAATATTATCGAGGGTTCAAATAATTGGCTGCCCGGTTTTGAAGCCTTAATTGGTGAGCTGAAATCAGAAATTGAGTCCCCTGATACTCCTGAGCCTAAACGAAATAGTCTTGGCAACAGAGTCAAAAGGATCGAAAAATTAATAAAAGGGATAACTGAGCTATTTAATGATATCAAGACTCTTGAAGGAAAAAAGACTATAGGGGATCATATAAAAAAACTTCGTTGTTTGTTAAGTAAATGGGATTTCCAAAAACTAACCGACTATCACGAAGAAGAAATATACGAGAGAGATTCAAAAGCATTATCATCTTTTTTTAATCTTCTGGATTCCATGGAATTAAGTTTTCTGGTCATCCCTACAAAAAAGATCGATCTTAATGAATTCCTGACTACGTTATCGTTACTTACCCAGGAGAAAAAATACAGAAAAGAAAGAGAAAATCGAAATAAGGTACAGATCACCGGTTTGAGGGAAATTGTCCATCTTACGTTCGATTATCTTTTTATCGCAGATATGGTGGATGGAGAAATACCTCGTGTAAGCTTAAGTCAACCATTTACTTCGGACCTGGAAGTCGAACGGATGGGGCTGCTTACAAAGAAGGATCTATTAAGACAGGAAAGATATTATTTTCTTGCTGCATTACTTGTGGCAGGTAAGAGGGTTTATTTAATTTATCCACAATCCGAAAGAGATAAACCACTGGTATTTTCCAGTTTCATTGATTCAATAACAAAGTGTTTTGAGTATAACACCTGGGGTGAGATAGAAAACACTACTTCTATTCTTTTAACGCAATTTAATGAAGGAAAAAAATTAGCACAGGGAGAATTAGATTACGCTATGATCACCAATACTTCTCCTCTAAAAGTTTCCAATATTCTGGAAAAAATTAATATTGAGAATTTTTATCGCAAAAAGGACTATAATTCAAAATATGATGGTGTGCTTGAAAATGACAATGGTATTGTTGAGGAAATGACTCTCAAATTTGATGATTCGAAAATTTATTCCCCGACAATGTTTGAAATGTTCGGACTTTGCCCCTTTAGATACTACCTTAAAAATATACTTTATCTCGATGTAATGCCCAGGATAAATACTGAGATCACGCCCCAGGAAAGGGGAAGTCTTTTTCATCGAATTGTCTTTAGATTTTATAACGAAAGAAAAGAAAAAGGGTTTACAAAAGTCACAGAATCAGATCAAAAAGAAGCTCTTCAACACATTAAAACGATAGCTCATGAAGAATTTAACAAATTTTATTACGATGATCCTGTTTGGACCGCATTCAAACAGAAATATCTTGGTGATGGTATTTTAAGACAGGGACTTCTTGAAACTTTTATTAAAAAGGAAATTGAAGATATACCACCTGATTTTTCGCCAGCCTATTTTGAATTATCCATCGGTAATCCTATCAAACCAGGTTGTGTTGATAAATATTCCACCGAAGATCCTGTTATTCTTGATCTGGGGGATGGTGACCCTGGCACCGTTTCGATCAGGGGAAAAATTGATAGATTGGACATAACCGGGAATAATAAATTCATGATAATTGACTACAAAACCGGTAAAAAAGATCATTCGTTCAAAGATGTCAAATCAGGATTAGCCTTCCAATTACCACTTTATATTTTATCTGTTGAGAACCTGAATACTGAGATTGATGGGATTGCAGGAGCATACTATTTTGTAAAAAACCCATTTGAAATAAATAAATGGATACAAATAGGAGATAAAACTTACAAGGATATGTTTGGTTCACTGGGAAAAGTGAATGGGATAAGGGATGATTTTGGAGTTATGCTTTTAGGGAGTCTCAACCATATTAAGAAATATATTAAATTAATGAGAAGGGGAATGTTCCATCCATCAGTACATTTCGGAAAATGTCCGGATTATTGTGAATATAAAACAATTTGCAGATTTAATGATCTAAGATTGTTTGAATTTGAAGGGAGTGAACTGGATGAGTCTAACTGATCGACAAAAACAAGCACTTGACCATTCCAGAAGTCTATGTGTAACTGCAGGAGCAGGTACTGGAAAAACCAGGGTACTTGTCGAAAAGTATGTGGACCTTATTGAAAATATTAAAGATCTGAAAATCTCCAATATACTGGCTTTAACTTTCACTGATAAGGCAGCTTCCGAAATGAAACAAAGGGTTCGAGATACCATATCCGGCAAATCCGGTGAACAATGGAAACAGGTCGAAGAAGATTTTATTTGGGCTAATATTTCTACCATTCATTCTTTTTGTTTTAGAGTCCTGAGAGATTTTCCAATTGAATCCAAAATTGATCCCAATTTCAATGTACTTGATGAAATTGAATCAAATAGACTGTTAGAGGATGCACTGGATAAACTTTTTCAGTCCCCTGATACATCTATTAAAGATGCTTTAACAGATCTCCTTACTGATGCTAATGGCTGGTATGTAAAGAGCTGTCTTAATGAACTTTATAAAAAAAGAGTTATTGCCGAGGAGATTTTTGGAAAATTTGAAGATAAAAAAATCCTCCTGAACTGGAAGGAATTTGCCAGGGATATACACAA
>MZXQ01000126.1:7873-9851 GCA_002926195.1 Candidatus Methanomarinus sp. HR1
TACCTGGAAGATATGGATTCCTCAGCACCTCCGGAAAACATAATATCCGCACTTCAAGGTTTATCAGAGATCAAGAATGCAGGTATTAAAATGGGCAGTTCCGGGAATTGGGATGCCAATGATCTTTCCTTACTTAGAGAATCATTTTCAACATTAAGATCATTTCTAAAAGATGCAGAACCCATACTTGAAATTACAGTAGATGAAGATGAATTTCAAACATATTCTATACATTTTATTAAAGAGTTATCTATTGTGTTCAAAGGATACCTTGAGTTAGTTGATGAATTAAAATGGCAAAAGGGTTGTATAGATTTCACAGATATGATCTATGCAACCCACAGGCTGTTTAATGATAATTATGATGTAGTCTCACAGTATTTCACTAACAGATATCGATATATTCTAATAGACGAATTCCAGGACACAGATCCGGTTCAATTCCGTATATTTTTAAAGATCCTTGGTGATCTTTCAAAACAATCCCAAAAGCTATTTGTTGTAGGTGATCCGAAACAATCCATCTATCTGTTCAGAGATGCTGATGTAACATTATTCAAGCAAACCCAGGAACTTATTAAGAATGATCTTGGCGGTAAAATAATTCCTCTTGACATTAATTTTAGATCCACACCCCAAATCATTGGTCTGGTAAATTATCTATTTTCCGGCCTGTTAGCTGATAATAGCAAACCATGGGAATTCGGATATGATCAACTGGAAGTATCTGAGTCCAGAAAAAAGCATATCGGATCAGTTGAATTACTTCTTTGTCCAATTGAAATGGATAAGCATGAAGAAAATAAAAAAGAAGCAGAGATGGTTGCCAGAAAAATTCAAAGTATGATCACTAATGAAAAAAAGAAGATCTACTGGGATGAAGATGAAAAACAAATAGATGTGCCTGTAGAAGCAAAGTACGGTGATGTGGCTATTCTCCTGCAGCGTCGTAAAAATCTGCATTATTATGAATGGGCCCTTCGTAAATACGCAATCCCTTACCATGTCCATGCCGGACTGGGATACTTTGAGAGACAGGAAGTCATTGATTTATCCAATATTATAAAGTTTCTTGAAAATGAACTGGATGATGTTGCTCTTTATGGAATTCTCAGATCACCGTATTTCGGGATTTCAGATACTCTTCTTTACAGGAGCGCAAAATCCGGTAGTGGTTCCCTGTGGTGGAGAATAAAGCAGTATGCTGGTGATTTAAAAGATCCATCTCTTACAATTGCAATTGAATTACTTGAAAACTGGCTGGAACATGCTCATCGGGAACCTGTTACTGATCTATTAAGAAGAATTATAAGAGATTCGGGGATCTATGCAGTATATGGCAGTATGCCTGAGGGAAAATCCCTTATTGCTAATATGGAAAAGTTCCTCGAAATAGCAAGATCATCACAAAAAAGAGGATTCATGTCCCTGACAGAATTTGTGTCTGAACTGGTGATACTCATAGATGAAGCCCAAAGAGAAGGTGAGGCCCAGGTCGGACTTGAGAAAGATAACAATGTTAAGATAATGACAGTACATGCATCAAAAGGTCTTGAATTTCCCATCGTTGTAGTTCCTGATATGATCGCGAGAGCCGGATCGAATAATTCCCATATACTAATTGATGAAAAATATGGTATTGGGATCAAAGCCCCGGACCCTGATGATAATTATCAGTTAAAGGACACATTCATAAAGAAACTGATCAATCACGATCTCAAAGATAAGACACTATCAGAAAAGAAGCGGTTATTCTACGTAGCTGCTACCAGAGCGAAAGATCATCTGGTCTTATGNNAAACAATTGAATAAATCATTTGAAGATGGTAAAAACTGGATAGAGTGGGCAGTTTCAGGACTTGAGCTGGAAGAAACTGATATCACTAATGGAGTTAAAAATATAGAATTTCCACCAGGATCTTCCACCATTATTCCTGTAAAGATCACTGATGATCCAATGAGTATAACAGCCAGGATA
>MZXQ01000126.1:9922-10052 GCA_002926195.1 Candidatus Methanomarinus sp. HR1
CAATTGAAGTGCCTGAACAGGAGCATGTATTCACAGCCAGCGAAATCGGGTCCTATCTGGGTTGTCCCCTGAAATATTATCAGGTTTACATGGTAGGCAGACCAAAAAGGGATGTTACGGTTTCTGCAAT
>MZXQ01000125.1:0-1291 GCA_002926195.1 Candidatus Methanomarinus sp. HR1
AGCCTCAGTCAATAAAATCCGAGACTTAGCGAGGATTTTATTCTTTCTGGAGGTATATAATTTGATTGAAAAAAAAAATAGTACTTTATTATTTCTACTAAGCATTTTATTAATGTGTTTAATAGTAGTACCGGTATCGGCAGATTACAGTAAGGACGGATGGGTTTTGGAAACCAGGGCAAATGGGAGTATTTCCGGTGGTGTATTCACTGACTCTACTAATTGGAACGGGGACACAACCCTTACTCTTAACTCAGATGTACCAAATGGAGTAATCCGGCATGCTTACCTGTATACAGGTATATGGGGCAAATCACAAACAGATACCGGATCGATAGAAGTCACATTTAATGGAGATAGTTCGAGCAATGGTCTTGGTACCATTAATTTGGAGGGGACAAGTGATTCCAATGATAATGTGTGGTGCACAGGCAATGGAAAGTACTGGATATGGTATGATGTTACTGATCTGGTTAATCCGGGAACAACTAATACTGCAATAACATCAAAGATCAGCGGCAGTATTGACGGCAGGGTATATGGAATTCTACTGGTGGTAGTCTACGAAGGTGGCGATAATCCGAAACAGATCCAGTACTGGATCAATGATGGAAGTGATGGCTTTAATTATCAAACCCCACATGACGTAGGGACCACTGACTTTATAGGTGCCAAAAACACTGACGATATAACAACAGCAGAACTGACCATGTTGCATCTAACGGGCTATGAACCGATTTGCAGCGATTGTCTGAAATTTAATGACAATATATTGGATACAAGCCGTGTAGATTCTAATACTTTTGATGTGAATACATGGGATGTAACCAACTATATTAAAGAACCAGGTAATTCGGCATGGTACAGTAGAGGAAACGATCCATATATCAATGTCTGCAATGCAATCCTGGTCATAGAAGAAGAAGATGCAGGTTTGGAATCTGATTTGATTGTAGAGGATGTACTTATCAATCCGCAAGATGAGCGCTCGGATGAGATTCTAAGAGTATATGCCAATGCTAATAATGTCATCTCTGCAGTTGTTCTCAATAATGGACTTAATGATATGACGGATGACTTCGATGTCTGTTTTGAAGCAGATGGTGTTAATATTGGCTGTGCAACAGTAACAGGCGGACTGGTAGCAGGTACGAATACAACGATCGATTTATCCTGGATACCATCATGTAATAACTATCCCGTTTCATCTGTTTTCCCACCGCAGTCACTTCCATTAACAATAACTGCAACTGTTGATTCAGGGAACAGTCTGTCAAAGTCAATCCCGGCT
>MZXQ01000125.1:1299-2172 GCA_002926195.1 Candidatus Methanomarinus sp. HR1
CACAACAAGACCCGCTTGATCAATTCAAGTATTACAGCCTTACCGGCGGCGGTGTAGCATATAATGTAAGCGGTGAGAAGATCAGTACTTTTGCTACGCAGGATACTGATACAAGAATCCATCATATTGATCTTCCGGCCAATGCAACAGTAATAGACGCAAGGCTCTATGTATACTGGTATGACAATTGGGGTAATTATAAGACATATCCGAGCGGGTGTCTGGCAGATCTGAATGTCAACTTCGAAGGTATGGACCTAACTCCTGAAGCAGTTTACCAGGATTCGAAAGGGTTTGGGTATTATCAATCACCTAAAGGAAATACAGTATTTGATGTTACCTCANNGGTAACAATACTACACTACTGGGTGAGATGCTGGTTGTGATCTACGAAGGTGCGGATCATGCTGAGAAGGTCAAGATATGGATGCTTGAAGGCACTGATTATCTTATGGCTGCAGACGACACACACGGCAGTAAAAACTTCTCTGTATCTCCCGAGATGGCAACTACAACGGTAGCATTTAATGGCAATATCAATCTCTCAGATGTTGATAGTACAAGACTAATAGCAGTCGTTGCACAGGGAATGGAGGCAGGATCCGATCTGCTCTTTAACGGTGATGTTATCAAACCTGATGCCTGGCATATAGATTCCGAAGCATATCTTGACAGCAAGATCAATGTAGAGGATATATCAGTAACGTCCGGCTTACTTGCAAGTGGCAATACTATGGGATTCCGTGATAACGGTGCCGGTGGAATGCAGGCTTGTAATGCGATTTTGTTAATTACCGGTGAGACTATAGATTGGAGAGATAGATGGATGGGTCCGGATTCGGATGAAGGATCAGCAGTCACGACATCTGAACT
>MZXQ01000125.1:2207-2472 GCA_002926195.1 Candidatus Methanomarinus sp. HR1
TAATAGTCAGCTCCTTTAAGGAGCTACTTTTTTTTTCTATTGGCATGGTAAAAATAAATGTACTACTCTTACCAGGTTCACTTTCAATCCGAAAAAATCTCTATATATCAGTACGTTTACTTTCAGTCCATATCGTTTTTTTATTAAATAAACGGTTTTTTATTGCAACTGCTCCGCATAGAGTGATCAACCAGACATGAAATAATAGTCCTGATGTCTTAATAATAACATGATCATGCCCTTTTGTCCATAATCTTAAACTGTA
>MZXQ01000125.1:2555-7340 GCA_002926195.1 Candidatus Methanomarinus sp. HR1
GTAGTTGGGGCCTGTTCACCCACTTTAGTTTCTGCCAGCACTGGTTTCTTACCTGAAATATAGATCTTCTGGGTAAAATCCAGGTCCTCACAATATACCTGCTCATTCAATTGCATGTCATCAAATGCATGGGCTTTGATCACTCCGATAAGTCCGTTGAACTGTTTGAATCCATCATATTTTTCAGATAATCGATATACATCTTCAAAAAAAGTATATTCTGCAGCAATTGTCCCTGCTACCCATCCAGAATCCTTATTGATAATATACCGCACACCACTTGCAATTACAGCATCAGGATCTCTATTTATTGCATTGATACATTGCAATAAAAAGTCAGGGTCCGGACGGCTGTCAACATCAAACAGTGCAATATAGTCAGCATCTAATGTCCCGTCCGGTTTACTGATATTTTGCAAGCCGTCATTAATCGCCCCTGCTCTGCGTCCCCTGGTATCAAGACGGCATATATTATCTATATCTTCATTCTTCAAATATTGGATACGTCCATCAGGCCCATCAGGACAGTCCACTATATATGTTAATTTAACATCAAGATTGCTTATAATAAGATCTCGCTGTGATATAACAGACTTCTTGATTATTGATAACGGCTCAAAAGGCGCTACTGGAATGAAGATTCTTATTTTTTTCATTTAGATTCTAATGAAACCGGACCCTTTCTATTGTCATATGGATTAGTAAGTTCTAAGACTTTGGATTCATTTCTAAAAATTGAAGACGAAACTGATCTGCACAAAATGCATTTATTTGATTCCAGGTTTACTACCATATTATACTTATAACCACATACTTTACAAACGAACATCATTTTTTATACACTCCCCATATTTAAGTTTTTCTTTATTAATCTATTTTCTTTTTAAAGATATATAATAATTACGGCATGTAATTCTGATCGACACAAAACTCTTAATACTGACAAAGGCATATGAAAATGAGATTTCAATGATCATTTCAATGGACCTTGAGTTAAAGGATATCCCGGGACAACTTGTTCATGCCTTGATACCACTATCGGATTTTGGTGCTAATATCATGAGTGTATTACATCACCATGATCAACCAACGCCCAGCGGTTCAATTCCTGTACAGGTAATATTTGAACTAAAAAACGGAAGATTAAAGGACATCATCACTGAACTGGAAAAAAATGATATACGGGTTGTTACAGTAGGAAAGAAACGTCTTTATGAAGAAGTAACTGTAATACTTATAGGTCATATTGTCCACAACGATATGAGCGATACTATCGACCAGATCGACAATACTGGTTTTGCAGAGGTTGTGAGCATTTCCATCTCTATGCCGGGGATCAATGAGCAATCATCCGCTTCTCTGGTCATTAATGCTGAGGATAAGAATAAACTTATCGAGGCCATGAATATATTGAAAACGGTTGCAGAGAAAAAAAATTTACTTGTTATTGAACCGATCGAGAATAGTTTTGAGTAGGTGAAATAGTGAAAACAATCAGGCTTTCTATAATAGGATTCGGGGCAGTGGGCCAGGGTGTGGCACGTGTATTGAGAAACAAGCGTGATTATTTAGTACACCTGGGTATAAATCTTTTAGTAGTAGCTGTGACAGATAGTCATGGGGCATGTATTGATCCTGACGGATTAGACCTCAGGGCTGTATTACAAAGAAAAAAAGAATCAGGTACTGTTGCTACCTCCAATGCATCCTCTCTTGATGTTATAAAAAACACAGACCATGATCTTGTAATAGAAGCCACGCCGACAGACATTGAAACCGGTGAACCTGGATTAACTCACATAATTGAATCGTTTAAACACGGCCGGCATGTAGTAACCTCTAATAAAGGACCTCTTGCATTGCAGTATAAGCAGCTGTATAATGAAGCTAAGAAGCATGGTGTTATATTCAGGTTTGAAGCCACTGTAGGCGGAGCAATGCCCATATTGAACCTGGCACACGATGCTCTTGCAGGAAACAGGATCATTAGTATTGAAGGGATACTGAATGGTACGTGCAACTACATACTAAGCAGAATGACAGAGGAATCTCTTTCTTACAAACACGTGCTTGGGGAAGCCCAGGACCTTGGTATTGCTGAATCTGATCCGACTTATGACGTTGAAGGTATTGATACTGCATGCAAACTTGTTATTCTGGCAAATGCCATCTTCGAGATGGATGTTATGTATGGCGATGTTGAAGTAACAGGGATCACAAAGATCACATCTGAAGCACTTTCTCTTGCAAATGTTGAAAATAATGTGATCAGGTTGATTGGTGAAGTACAGGACGGCAATAAAAGAATAATGCGAGTAGCACCCAGATTAATACCAAAGCAGCATCCACTGGCAGTTGGAGGCACTTTGAATGTAGCTTTGCTAAAAACCGATACTGCAGGTCCTATATGTATCAGTGGTAAAGGGGCAGGATCAATGGAGACTGCCAGTGCTATCTTAAGCGATATCATTGTTATCTGTCATAAGAATACTTGATCGGTCGGGATTATTTGATTATTTAAAGGATATGTCTATCGTATGTCCAGCCAATTAAAAAGAGTAAGGATCATTGCAGATTTCCAGTTTGGAAAAGATATAGGTGAGGCTATGTTTCCGGGCGGATCAGAGTTTATATTGTCAAGGACCGGAAGGGTCAGACAGATCACAGATAATGGAGTAAGGATTGCTACAGTGCGAGCCAGTGATGGCCTTTTGACATTGAGTATAGAAGGTGCTACTCGTCTTCACAGGTTCATGAAGGATCCGGGAATGAGAGTTGTGGTGAATTCCGATGCAGTACCTTTTGTCAGGAGTGGAAAGACAGCCTTTGCCAGACATGTGATTGATGTGGATCCATTAGTACGTGCTATGGATGAAGTACTGGTAACAGATGAAAAAGATAATCTACTTGCAACAGGTCAGGCAGTACTGTGTGCTATTGAAATGATGGATTGCAAGCGTGGTGCGGCTGTTATGGTGCGCCAGGGTATTGAGGATTAAATAATTATTAAGGTGATGAATATGGATTGTAACAGAGTACATCTGTATATTTCCGGACGGGTACAGGGGGTATTCTTCAGGCACAATACCATGAAAAGGGCTATGGAGTTAGGACTAACTGGCTGGGTAAGAAACAGATCAGATGGAACAGTAGAGACTGTATTTGAAGGCCCCCTAAAACAGGTTCGGGAAATGATAGAGTGGAGTCATTTTGGAGTACCTCCTGCAGTTGTTACTGATGTGGATGAAAAATGGGAGGACCCTACCGGGGAATTTGATTCCTTTGGTGTTATGTATTGATGATATTATTGTATAAACATGTGATGAATAAATTTAAATAAAATGAAATTCTAAAGTTAATGTTAGGTATTTTATCAATAATGAAGAGGTCAATTCTGTGATGAAAATTGTAAATGATAAAATTGATATTATCAGTACAGGCTTAATAACAATCATTATAGGTTTATCAGTTATCTTATTTGCATATTATATTTCGGGTTTTTTTACCATTTCAGATAAAGTAACAGTTATTCAAGATAAAAATTCACTAATTCCAGGCACTATCAAATCAATTAATATCATGCTATTTGGATTATTAGTTGCAATTATTGGTTTTGCCATTTTTCTAAAAAATTTTATAAATCTATCTATTGATACTCTGATTCAAAGGCTGAATCATTAGGTAAATATAATACCGTAAGTGCATATAACATATGAATGCGTGAGTATGTAATACTCTTTTTAGTGCGTCCGTAGTCCATTAGGTTCAGTTGATGGATAAAAGGTTGAATATAATCAATAGAAAAACAAGGTTTATATAAGAATATAATCAAACTATATTTTGTGAATATCTATGGATGAAATATTAGACACACTGATAAAACTCAACCCGTGGTGGGATTATAAAAATTTTGATACAGGAATATTCAGAAATAGATACACATTGAAAATTGAAAAATATCTATCCACAGGCGAGATCGTGGTTCTTAGCGGAGTAAGAAAAGCAGGAAAAACCACATTGATTTATCAGATGATCCATGGTCTGATCAATGATCACAATACTGAACCTAAAAAAATACTATTTGTGAACTGTGATGAACCAATCCTGAATTTGTCAGATAACTTTCTTAAAAAAATCATGGAAGTGTATAAACAAGATGTATGCAGTGAAGACCATACATATCTGATCTTTGATGAAATACAGAATGTTACCGGATGGGAAAAATGGATCAAATCGCTATATGATACAAAAAAATATCATATAATCATATCAGGATCATCTTCACACCTGTTAGATAGCAGCCTATCGTATTTGATAAGTGGGCGCTACTTTAGGATAAATGTGTTCCCTCTTGATTTTATAGAATATTTACATTTCAATGATTTCCATATTAAAAAAGACAGGATCTCAGCAGCAGCGAATAAAGACAAGATAATACATATGATGAAAAATTATTTGCAAGATGGGGGATTTCCCAGAGTCACACTTGAAAAAGACAGGGAACTTAAGAAGGAGTATTTGAACTCATATTATGACAGTATCGTATACAAAGATATAATATTGCTACACAAAATAAGGAATGGAAAAATTCATAGAGAACTCATCACCTATCTGTGCTCAAATTTCACAAACCTGTATTCTTATAAGAAATTGACAGAACTGTTGAAGATTGATTATGCAACATTAAAAGAATATCTCTATTATGCTGAAGAGGCAAAAATATTATTTGAGACACATTATTTCAGCTATTCACTAAAAACACAGAGCAGGAACAATAAAAAAATA
>MZXQ01000124.1:0-5380 GCA_002926195.1 Candidatus Methanomarinus sp. HR1
AAAAATAAGGTCCATTTGATTTATATAACATTAATCATTAACAATTAATATAATCCGGGTGAAAAATGATCTTAAAAATATTATTTGTTGAGCCGCCAAAAGATTACTGGTTCTTAATGGGTGAATATCTTCCACCACCTACAGCATTGCTTGTTCTGGCAGCATACATAGAACAAAGACTGCCAGACATTGAAATATCAATCCTTGATTGTCAGGCAGAAGAAAAAGATTTTGAAGGTGTCAGACAATACATTGAATCCTTTTCCCCAACCATTGTTGCAAGTTCAGGATTTACCTGTAATGCATACACATGCGCACGAGTTGCAGAAATCACAAAAAAAGTGAATGAAGACATAGTTACCATTGTTGGTGGTCAGCATTTCTCATTTACTCCTGAGGAATCACTGAATGATTTCCCTGAGATCGATTATATCATCAGGGGTGAAGGAGAAAAAACACTGGTAGAATTAATTAAAGCATTAGATAATGGAAACGATATAGCAAAAGTAAAAGGTTTATCATTTAGACATAACCATAACATCATTCACACACCACCACAGCCATTGATCAAGAACCTTGACACTCTGCCATATCCTGCATATCATCTTGTTGAAAAGAACATCAAAAAATATCATTTTACTATGATGGCAGGAAAAAATACCAGATATATGATACTGGAAGGATCACGGGGATGTTCGTATAAATGCTCGTTTTGTACCCAATGGAGACACTGGATGGGTGTATGGAGAACAAAATCCTCCAAACGCATAGTGGATGAAATGGAATATTTCAATGAAAGGTTTGGGGGTGAATACATGTGGTTTACCGATGATAATTTTTCGTACAATAATAGAGCAAAAGAACTGTGGCAGGAATTGCGACAGCGAGAATTCACTAATGATATCACATGGTTTCTGCAAGCAAGAACAGACGATATTGTGAAGCATCCTGATTTGGTTGCTAAATTGCAGGATGTCGGTAATAACTGGATCCTTACAGGTGTTGAGAATAATTCACCGGCGATCCTTAAGGATTTTAAAAAGGAAGTACACGTGAATGATGCATATCAAGCAATAAAAATCTTAAATGATAATGATATTTTCTCTCAGGCTATGTTTGTCACCGGCTCAAGACAGGATACTGCCGAATCTATCGAACAATTGCGGCAGTTCTCGCTTGATCTTGGTACTGATCTGGCGTTATATACTGTACTTACACCTTACCCGGGCACGGAGATCTATGAAAATGCATTCACAAACGGCTGGATCGAAGATATGAATTACGCTAACTATGATATGATCCATGCGATAATGCCTACCGAGACGTTATCACGAAGTCAATTGCAGGAAGAACTCTACCACTGCTATAAAGATTATTATGGCTCCATTTCCCGAAACATTACCAGCTTATTTTCAAGAAAAAAAATTAAGAAAAGAGTCTACCGTCATATGGCAGGAAAGGCCGTTTTAAGAAATCTGAGGCGTATGATTTGAGACAGCAATGTCATGTCTTATACTATCTGATCCTTTCAACCATTGGAGCAGCACTGATCATAATATTATCCTGGTTGGAATCCTCAAAAACAAACAATATTCTTGTTATTGAAAAACAGGTTATAGGGGGAGTATTTATCATAAGCTGCATATTCGGCATTATTTTTGCTCTTAAACCGAACCGTATGCAACGGTCTATAAAACGAATAAGCCTTAATGCAGATAAACCGCAACCTTCCCCGGAAAAAATAGAATATCAGGGGCACCATCCGGATTGTGAGCCATTCAGGAATCATACTATTACAATACAGAACAAGATTTATTGCGCAGGATGTAATGGTCTGGCCCTTGGCTCTATCATATCAATTTTATTGATGAGCATCTATATTGTTTTTCCAAAGGAAATATCACACCCATTTCTTTATCTCTTTATAATACTTGGAATGGTCCTTATTGTCCTTAATTTCATAGAAATAGTAATTCCCACAAAAAATGCCTATCTTCACCTGATCCTAAATGTTCTTCTTGTGATCAGCTTCTTCTTAATTATTACCGGAATATTCCATTTGACAGGAAGTATGGTATATGGTATATCAGGAATACTTTTGTCATTTCTCTGGCTGGATACAAGGATTCAACTATCAAACTGGCGTCATACCAGTATCTGTAATAACTGCAGTGAATCCTGCAAAGCCTATTAGGCCTATTTTTTTTTCAACAACATCCTGGCACCCATAAGAATAATTGCAATGCCGATTATAAAGGGAAGAAGCCATCCCATATCGATGCTTTGCAGCCATTCCATTCCCTCAATTTTATCTAAACCTGAATTGACCACAATTGTCAGACCAATGAGAATAATAATTATTCCCCATATATATGGGCCAACGCGAGATCCGCCAAAACATTCGTCCTCACATTCTTCTTTTTTTTTATTATTTCCCGGAGTACCGGTTAGTGAAGTACCACAATCATTGCAATATGTTGCATCATCGTCATTTTTCTTACCGCATTTTGGACAGTACGTCATTTTTCCCACCATATTAAGAAATCCAGTTATCGTATTTAAACTTATTGGCTCTTTGCTGTTTTGTATGAACAANNGAACAATACAATATTTTTGCGCTTATTTCATGAGAATTTTGTTGCTACAACATCTGCAATAATTCCGTATACCGCACCAAATCCAATTAATACTCTATTATACACTGTAAAATCCACAATTTAACATAATTCAAATTATGATAATCTATCTTATGTTAACAATAAACTTTAAAACACCTTAAATCAATACTTATCTATGAAATATTCCTTTGTTAACCGTGAAAAGGAACTAAATTTTTTAAAAGATAAATATTCCTCAGGATCATCCGAGCTTATAATCATATATGGCAGGCGGCGGGTAGGAAAAACTGAGTTGATCAAACAGTCTCTTGCCAATACTCAATGTCGAACCCTCTATTTCTTAGGCGAACTCCAAAAAGAGAAACAATTAACTTCACTTTATTCCAGGATTGCCGGTCTCACACTTAATGATGAATTTATTCAAAATAATCCTCAAAACAATTGGCATGCTCTTCTTGACTACCTGACCAGGATAATGGAGGATGGAAGTACAGTCCTTGTATTTGATGAACTTCCCTTTATTTATAAGAGTAATCCCAATTTTATCTCAATACTCCAGTTCTTTTGGGATGAAAAATGGAAAGATATGGATATAAAGCTCATTCTTTGCGGTTCGAGTATCTCTATGATGCAAAGAATAGCTCTATCTTACTCAAGTCCCATATATGGGAGACGCACAGGCCAGATACACCTACATCCATTATCCTTTCTAAATTTTCGAGAATTATTCAGTAACTGGATGTATGAAGATATTGTAGATGCATATGCCACACTTGGCGGCATCCCCCGCTATGCCCAGGAGTTTGATTCCCGGAAGAGTTTTCACGAAAATATCTTGAATGCTCTGTTGGATAAAGACGCATTCCTCTATAAAGAAGCAGAGTTTCTACTGATGGAGGAATTAAGGGATTTCACAAACTATTTCTCCATCCTTA
Source organism: Candidatus Methanomarinus sp. HR1 (assembly GCA_002926195.1). Taxonomy (GTDB): domain Archaea; phylum Halobacteriota; class Methanosarcinia; order Methanosarcinales; family Methanocomedenaceae; genus Methanomarinus. The sequence continues at coordinate 3,554 of MZXQ01000124.1, forward strand.
AGGCAGTTGCAATGGGTAAAAACACTTTCAGTAACATTTCTAACTTTTCAGGAATCGCCCCAAACAAACTGTACGCTTACATTTCAAGACTAGTAGAACTAAATATACTAAGAAGAGATATACCAGTCACAGTACCAAAGGAGAAGTCTACAAGAGTAGGGAATTATGTACTTCACGACTACTTCTTCAGGTTCTGGTTCAGGTATATCTATCCGAACTCATCTCTTATAGAGATCGGGAGATCAGATATAGTTCTATCTTTGATCAAAGGTGATTTTAACAGATATTTAGGTCCGGTATTTGAAGATATTGCATCCGAGTTGCTGCAGAACTGCTCAATATCAGGTAAATTCCCGCTTTTTACAAAATGGGGAAAATGGTGGCACAAGGATAAAGAGATCGATATAGTTGCTTTGAATGAATTAAGCACAGATATTATATTCTGTGAATGTAAGTGGCAGAATAAAATGGTTGATAAAAAACTAATAATGGATTTGATGGAAAAATCAGATCATGTAATATGGAGAAATAAAGAACGAACAGACCATTATGCGGTAGTATCCAAAAGCGGGTTCACCAAAGCAGCAATAAGGTTTGCAAAGGACCACAACGTTTATATCTTTACACTTAATGATCTGGTGCCTCCAAACGATAACGGGATAATTCGATGATTGTACTACTGTTCTATTTTTGAACTACGAATTATTTAAAGGCCCTTTGCTGTTTTGTATGGGCAATATAATATTCTACATGTTTCGTCTTCTGTGAAGACAGCCGGGGGCGCATCACCACAGTACTTCACCGACATCGGCTTGCGCTACCTTATTAAACTTATTTTTTAGGATATGCACTAAAAAAAATTTGCAGAAAATCTTTTATCAAAGCTTGTTCATTACAGGACGGGATTTTTTTATTCTCATCCGTGAAGGAGACAAATGGCTGGCTGTATGGCGGACAATTTATCTGTAATAAGGCAGAGAATAATGGCATNNCCCAATTAATCAATATTAATAATTCCCTTAATAGCCTTCAATGTATTTGTATCCAGTTCAAGATCATGCTTTAAAGCCAATTCCTCTAATTCCACTGCCGCCATTTCTAAACTTTCCTCCTCATCCATCTCCCTTGCTTGAACTTCCATTTTGAGTACCTGCTTATACTGATCAACAGCTTCATCAATACAACCGTTGTTTTCTAAAAAGCGAGCATAATTAATATAACCCTGAAAAAAGTCCGGCATTTGTTCTATAATTCTCTCATACTCTTTCTTTCCATCATTCAACTTTCCCAGTTCTGCTAAATAATCGGCCGTATCCATTATAGTATAGGCCCATTGTGTCCGGTCCTTATCCTCATATAGGGACACAAGTCTGCGCAATATAACAAGCCCGTTTTCACCAAGTTCAGAATGATCACAGCATATCATCCCCCACTTTTCCAGGAGTTTATCTGACATTCCTTGTTGCTCTGCCAGGGGTTCGAGAATCCGGAATAATCCAAAGGCTCCGGATGCATCTCCATCCCCTTCAGCCTCAAATGCCAGTACAGTCAGATTTTCCAGGACTAATATGATATCAGAGGAGTTAGCCCGGTGTATATGCTCAGAAGTAGTATAATGATGATAATCTTCATTAAGCACCCGCTTCGGAGGTAAATTCTTCAATAGCAAAAAGCAGCACTTTTTAAATTTTTTACCACTTCCACATGGACAGGGTTCATTGCGTCCTACTTTTTTAATTGGGATGGAAATATTAAGCTCACTTAACTTCGTTATAATTTCAAGCCGTTTCAATTCAATAGCAATGGATGCCGCACGTTTATCTTTCT
>MZXQ01000124.1:5392-6773 GCA_002926195.1 Candidatus Methanomarinus sp. HR1
AGATCATGATTATACATAGCAAGCGTTTTTTCAGTGGGTTTTATAAACTTTTGTTGGATGTATTCTCGGTCGATTATAAACTCATCAATAATTCCAAGATCAAAAGCCTTCTTCAGAACAGGATATGATGAAGGGTCATTCAGGTCTAAAAGACCTGTACCTGCAGATGATAAAAATTCCGGGTCATCATCTTCTAAAAATAATTGATGCAGGAACGAAAGAATACGTCCACGCTCTGGTGGATGAGATAAAGCTATTGCTACCAGTCCATCAGAAGCAGTACTACGAGACCACCATAGATCATTGTTTCCGTTATGTATAATAATGAACTCCATTAATGAATCAATAGCACGAGGGCCGATGCGTCCGAATACAGTAGGCATGTCCTCCATTATCCAATCAATGCCTAATTCACCTGCCGGAATAAGGGTCCGGACCAACTGAGGAAGTGCTTGCGGGTCGGCTAATGTTCCCAGCAATTTAACAGCATGTACAGGCATCCACCAACGATTATCAGAGGCTGTTAAGTATTGTCGACTATCTTCAAGGATCTGACATAAGGGTGGTACGATCTCGTGGCCTTTTGAAAGAATGGTTTGTATTAATTCCAGAGGGACCTGATCACCTGATTCTTCCAGTTTGAATAATAATTCCTGTAATGATAAATGAGAAAACAATGGTCTTACTTCCGAATTTAAATTAAATATATGGGAGTGTGTTTCGTTTTATAGCAATAATAAATCCCTGGAACTACATAACTATTTCTAAATTGACATCAAATAATCAGCATAGCAAAGGTATATCGTTTACAGATGAAAATGTAAAATAACATAGATATTTAATAGATAGAAATTGAAAATATAAAGGTATAAAGGAGTCGATATATTATGGATGTAAGAAAAGCGATACAATCAAGACGAAGTATACGGGCGTATGATTCCCGTCAGGTGGAAGAGGATAAATTGTTAAGAGTACTTGAATCCGGTATACTTTCTCCCTCTGCTAAGAACCTTCAGGAACGCAGATTTATCACAATAAAAGATGCAAATACACGAAAATTACTTTCTGAAGCGGCAAGCAACCAGAAATTTGTGGCTGAGGCACCTGTAGTAATTGCAGCCTGTTCGGTTGAAAATGAATATATAATGCCATGCGGTCAATTGGCTTATCCTATTGACACCGCTATTGCTGTGGATCATATGACTCTTCAGGCTGTTGAGGAAGGACTTGGCACTTGCTGGATCGGTGCATTTGATGAGAAAAAGGTTAAAGAAATATTAAGTATACCGGATGATGTACGGGTGGTTGCGCTTTTGCCTCTTGGGTATGCATTGACTATTCCGCGCCCTGTACCGAGAAAAAGCTTTGATGAGATCGTGAT
>MZXQ01000123.1:0-961 GCA_002926195.1 Candidatus Methanomarinus sp. HR1
TATTATTTTGATAATTGTTTCAGATACGAACGACCTCAAAAAGGCAGGTTCAGGGAATTCTGGCAGTTCGGTGCCGAGCTTATTGGCAGTAAACGACCAGAAGCTGATAGTGAGATCATTGCTCTTGCATGTCAAATGTTAAAAGAAGCCGGCGTGGATGGAGATCTTCATATAGGACATCTGGGTATTATCAGATCGCTATTTGAGGGATTGGATAGTGAAGTTTCGAGCCAGATAATGCGACTGGTAGATAAGAAAGATGATAAAGGTCTGGATGAGTACCTGGATAAGATCAATGCCGATATTGAAATGAGGAATAAACTTGTTAAACTGATCAGTCTTACAGGTAGCAATGCAGTGGATGAAGTACGCACACTGATTGGAGATTTACCGCAACTTTCGACCTTTCGGACACTGCTTGAACTCGTGGATATCTATGGTCTGGAATATACTGTTGATTTCGGGATTGCCAGGGGTCTTGATTATTATACAGGTATGGTCTTTGAGATATACAGCAACGAACTGGGTGCCCAGAACCAGGTTTGTGGAGGAGGCTCATATGGACTTGCCCATTTATTCGGAGGCCAAAAAATCGCCTCTACAGGTTTTGCCATAGGGTTTGACAGGATCATGGAGGTATGCACAATTGAACCACCGGTACAGGTCCGGGCTGTTGTAGTATATTCCGATCAAACCCATAAAGAAGCAATACATATTGCTGCTGATCTTAAAAAGCACCTGATCGTTGATATGGATGTAATGGGAAGAAGTTTTGGCGCACAGTTAAAGTATGCCAATTCAATAGGTGCCAGATGGGCTGTGATCATAGGTGAAGATGAAGCTGCTCAGGGAAAAGTAAGTCTTAAGGACATGGATTCAGGAAAACAGGTATTATTAGATAAGAATGAGTTACAAAATCATATAGCAACATATATATTAAAATAATATAGTATCATTTCAA
>MZXQ01000123.1:969-3480 GCA_002926195.1 Candidatus Methanomarinus sp. HR1
AGAGGTATACAAATATGAAACTACTTGTCAGCCCCATTAATCTGGAGGAAGCTCGATCTGCAATGAACGGGGGAGCGGACATCATTGATGTAAAGAATCCAAAAGAAGGTAGCCTGGGTGCTAATTTTCCATGGGTTATCAAATCTGTATCAGATGCAGTGAACTCAAATACGCCCATCAGTGCAACAATTGGAGATTTTAATTATAAACCCGGAACAGCATCATTAGCGGCCTTAGGAGCTGCAGTATCAGGTGCTGATTTTATTAAAGTCGGATTATTTGACATTCAAACAAAAGAACAGGCCCTTGAAATGGCCCAGCGTGTAGTTAAATCCGTTAAAAACTATGATTCATCAAAAAAAGTAGTTATTTCAGGTTATGCAGATTACAAAAGGATCAATTCTATCCCTGTAAGTGAACTTCCTCCCATATGTAAAGAGGCAGGTGCCGATGTAGTAATGATGGATACTGGTGTTAAGGACGGTCGGTCCACCTTTGAGTTTATGACCAATGAAGAATTATCCGATTTTACAGCTGCAGCTCGCGAACATGGACTATTAAGTGCCATTGCCGGTTCTATCAACTTCGATGATATAGATGCATTAAACCAGATCGATCCTGATATTATCGGTATAAGAGGATGCGTATGCGGTGGAGACCGTAATTCTGTCATACAGCAGAAATTGGTAGAGGATCTTAAAGCAATGTTAGTCTGATCAGTAGACTATCTTAATATCTTTATTGAACACAAAACTTAAATCAGAATTTAATTTTGTTTTTAATTGTTCAACTTCTTCAATCAGACTATCCAGGTCTTTTCGTTCAATATCAAGACTTTGCTCAATAGAATTAATACTGCTCCGGTAGTCTGATAATTTCTTTTCAAGTCTGGTTCTTTCTTTATATACGGTAAGTCTGTTGCGTTCTTCCAGCAACCCGGAAAGTTTGGCTGAGTCTGATTCCCGGTCCCTATATAGTGATAAGAGTATATCAGAACCGGTTAATCTATCAATCTGCTCAGTGGTCTTATTGGCCTTTTGCTGTTTAAGACCAAGAGTCCCGTCTTCTACGCTTTTTCGAATTTCATTTAAGAAAGAGTTAATGTCATTTCCCAGGATCAGGGCCGGGTCTTCTATTAAAGTCCTGAGATTATTACTGTTTATGGAAGAAAGTGTATGTCTCCCGCTTTCATGTTGTTTTTGCATTCTCAAAAGAGCTTTGGATAGAGGAGCAAATAGTTCTTTAACATTGGAATTAATACCAGATATCCGGTCATTAAGGGTCTTGATCTGCTTTTCCAGTTCATTTGCTTTAATGATCTCCTCACTTCTTTCCATTTCTGCCAGTCTGTCTTCTCCTGTATGCAGGTTATTTTTCAGTGACTCATATTTTGCTTCAAGTTGTGGAATATTATCAGTCATCTCTTTGATCTGATGTCGTGACTGATTGATAATTTCGATGTCTTCAGGCAGTTTAGTATATACATCCAGCTCATCCTTAACACCCTCTATAAAATACATAAGTTCGTCAAGTAATGTATCCAGACGTTTCAAATCTATCACGACCACTTTATACCCTTCAGGAAATATCAGTTTGACATATTCCTGGCTCCGTGTAGTATTATCAAGACAGGTTTTTAAAGTGGATTTCATATCAATATAGAATTCAACAGCTTTAGATGGATCAATATCTTCAGGAATGATTGTTCTCTCGATCAATACATTTATATTTTTTATGAGATTATCCCTATTGGAGGTCCCTGCTTTAGCCAGGCGTTTATAAGTCTTCTCACCAAATTTTGCATCCTTTAACTGGTCCCTGCTTGTACTTAAATTTTCAAGGGTAGCACTGATCTCATCATATTTCTGTTTTATATCAGACCGCAAGACGCTAAATTGTTTTTGTGATTCGGACTCTATCCATACTGATAGATCATCAATCTTTATTGATATCTCTTTTGGGATATCCTCTTTATTTCCAAATATTCGCTTAATAAATTTCAAACAGGATCGGATTTAATATGCAGTCATATTTTAAAAGAGTTTTTATCTAACCATATCACACATGGTTTTCAAAAGAATATTTCGCACTTCCGGAAATAATAATAATAATACCAATATTGCAATAATAAAAAAAAGAAAAACTGTCTTAAAAAATCCATTAAGTATTACATATACCAATAGAACTCCAATTAGTATCCAGGCACTTAGAAATAATTTTAAAAATTTATTCACTATTATTACTCCTTAGCCCATTGTGTAATAATCTTTGAACTTGTCCTTACGATAAGAATAACTATAATAGCAGTAAGCAGCATTCCTGTAATAAGTATGCAGGATTTCAACAGGTCATGGGCAGTTCCTAACTCGGAAGTTACGTAAGGTTCTAAGATAAGACCAATAGAATAAAACGCTCCGTTTATTGTAATTATGATAACTTCTGCTCCTTCCTGGATGTACTCATTAGTACTATTGCAATTATTCAGTTGTGCATATGCAATAAACGGCAGTA
>MZXQ01000123.1:3536-11505 GCA_002926195.1 Candidatus Methanomarinus sp. HR1
GTTTCCACTTTTTTAGCAAGTTCGTCTGCAGTAGCTTCAATTTCAGCTGATATTGCCATTCCCGCTGAATAGATAGTTATAACAGCCCATATAAATATTAATATGAGTAGTATTCCAGAAGCTCCTGGTGATATCTCGATAAGTAACGAACCGATGAACATAAAAATAATGACAACTACAAAAACATAAACAAGTCCCTTCACTGCTTTTTGGTAATGCTTTACTTCCTCATCGGTTGTCTCCTTTCTTCCCAGATTGAGCGCTAAAAATCCACCGATTGCATTACATATATCCGTTATTTCCCGCACAATGTTCCATAAAAGTATCAGTATCGTAATAATGGCAACAGCACTGATGATATCTGCGGTTGAAATTCCGAGGACGAGAAGGTTTGTTCCAAGTGGAATAAAAACCAACTTTGCAAATAAATAAATTATAATCGCAATACTTGAATACACAACTAATTTTGGAAAACTATCTCTCATTTCCCTTTGTGACTCTATTCTAATCTGTTCTTTTATCAATATCTACACCTCTGTTTTATTTGGTGTTATTATTACTTATTATATTATGTAACTTTCGGTTAGACAGGATTTGCTGACATATAACTCCTTAGCTCATCCACAGTAAGCATTACAGGTATGTTCTTACCTTTTTTCCTCATATCAAGAGTAAGTCTGGTAATTATAGGAGATTCTATATGTGTTGTGTACAGATCCTTTGTCCTGGAGAATATATCACGTGTAGGTCCATCTAAGAATACCTCCCCCGTCTTCATTACAATCATCCTTGTGGAATATTTTGCTGCGATGTTCATATCATGAGTTATAAAAATTATTGTTTTACCAAGTTTGTTAAGTTCTCTTATCTGTTGCATAAATTTATTTACATGAGCTCGATCCTGTCCGGTTGTGGGTTCATCAAGAACTATAATATCAGGTTTCATTGCAAGAATGGATGCAACTGCCAGACGCTGTCGCTGTCCTCTGGAAAGTGAATGGGGATGTCTGTTTTTATATTCAGTAAGTTCCATCATTTCCAGTGCTGAATTGACCCTTTTATCTATTTCTTTATCATTTAATCCCATATTCTTCAGACCGAATTTTATCTCTTCATCCACTCTATCAGTAAATATTTGATTATCCGGATTCTGAAATAGAAATCCTACTTCCTGTGCTACTTTAGGTATTGACAGATCACTAATATCAGTTCCGTTTATCAGGATTTTTCCCTGAGTTGGTCGAAGCAGTCCAATCAGATGGTGGGAAAGGGTTGTTTTACCAGACCCATTATGTCCGATCAATGCAATAAATTCACCATGATTTATTTGCAGGTTGATATTTTTTAACCCATACGCACCACCTTCAAATTGATGGTACAATTCTTTAATTTCAAGATGAGGTCTGGCATTCAAAATTTTTATATTATTCACCTGAAGGCCATTGTCTGATTCCGGCAATACTTTCATCAACCGCTCAAACACTGTTTTATAGCTCATTGCATTTTTGTTATTGTTTAAGTCCAGGATATTTGATATCTCTGATAATTGTGGAGGGTAGATACCGGCTTTCTTCATTTGGTCCTCATGATTACTAAAGATCTCACAGGGATCACCGTCGAGTGTAATTTCCCCCTTTTCCATTAAAATCACACGGCTTGCTAGTTTAACCACTTCATCGATCTTATGTTCGATCAGGATAATGGATATGTTCTTTTCTTTATTCAATTGTTTGATAATGTCCAATACATCTTTCGTACCTACCGGGTCAAGGTCTGAGGTGGGTTCATCAAGAATGAATAGATCAGGGTCCATTGCGATGATCCCCCCTATCGCAGTTCGCTGTTTTTCACCACCTGAAAGTAGAAAGATGAAATTATCCTTCAAATGTTTTAATCCTGTTACATCCAGGGCATGATCGGTTCGATCTATGATATCCTGTTTGGGCAGGCCGAGGTTCTCAGGCCCAAAAGCAATATCCTCACCTATTGTCAAAGAAAATAACTGTGTATCAGGGTTTTGAAATACCATCCCTACCTGGAGAGCCAGTTTATGGATTTTTTCTCCTTTGATATCTTTACCATTAATTAATACACGTCCGTCCAGTTTACCGCCACTTAATGTTGGGATCAGGCCGTTCAAGGTGCGTACAAGTGTACTTTTTCCACAACCGCTGGGACCTACGAGCAATACAAACTCTCCACGTTCGATGTCAAGATTTACGTCCGTAAGAGAAGGAGAATCAATTTGAGGATATGAAAACGTTACATTCTCAATATTTGCTACTGAAGATTTATTATTTTTAGTCACTGTGATTTCCTCTAATTCAAATAGGTGGTGTACTTCCATATCCGACCAGACTTAGATAAATCCCAAACCCGGTAAATATAATGACCATTGTAAGAAATACATAATCGTTACTATTTAACTTGAGTTCTTTTACATATGATCTGTTTTTAGTAGCACGAAATCCTCTTGCATCTGCAGCTATAGCAATCTGTCTTCCTGAACGCAGGATATTAACAATTAAAGGAAGAAACAGGTGTTTTGCTGCCCTTAATTTTGTGCGTATACCGCCCTTAAGGTCAAGTCCTCTGGCACGCATTGCATTAATAATTCCATAACATTCTTCTATCATTACCGGGGCAAAACTAACTGCAGAAGAAACCATAAATGCAATCTCATACGGAAGACCGATCACATACTGTTTGTTTTTTATTTTAATATTGAAAAACCGGCCAAGAGCTGTGATAAGTTGGCTTGGGTGTGTAGTAGACACAAATATCATTGCTGCACTTATAGTTGTCATGAACCGGAATGACTGGATTAAACCATAAATAGCTCCGTCAATATAGACATAAATACCATTGGTCAGGGGTCCGATTATGGGAAATTCTGGAGGTATGATACAAAATAACGGATCATCTGCCCAGTAATAAAACAAAGACTGCGAAATAATAAAGCTTAGTGATAAAATAGCAAATAACCAGAACATAGACTTAACTTTACTTTTAGAAGGATGTAAAAAATACCAAAAAGGTAATGTAGATAAAAAAAGCAATATTAATAACCAGGGTGCACCAAATACTATAGTCAGGATAGATATTCCGATTAAATATAATAATTTTACTCTTGGATCCAGATTATGTACAAATGTATCTTTTTGTTCATAGCGAAACAATCCCCTCAATTAATATACCTCCGATTTCTCTTAACATGTCAAATAGTCAATTGATTTATTTTACCCAATCCTTTTTTAGTAATAAGACAGTTTTTTAATATAACCTAATTGTTAATGAGTAATAAATATTGCTATCAAAATTTAAGTATCCACTATCACATGGGCGCAATATCCATTTTCTTTTTTTTCAATTGTTAATTGATGATAGGTAACAGCTTTAACTTCGCAATCAAAACAATGTTTTTCAGGATCAGTTGTTTCACCCGAAGCCTGCCCATCAAGAGTATAACCGTTGTTACTCATATTTATCGAGTTCACTTTAAAATGACCGAAAATAATTGTCTCAACCTCGAATAAATACAACAATTCAGATAGATAATCAAAAAGCAAGTCATCCAATCCGGTTGATTCTACGGATATCCCAACTGTTTTTTCAGGTTTTAACACATTGGTATCAATTATCACATTGAACATAGCAAGAGCAGCCTGTTCAAAGACCTGCTCAAGTGTACTGCCATATGCTATAAACCTGGCATCTGCTATATGTGGGAGATATTCATAGCCTGATTTATTCGTTACATAATGCATAACTTATTTCAGGTAAAGAACTGCACTATTTCCTTTCACTTCGACAAGTAAAGACCCCGTTCGCATTGAAATCTCTTTTGCAATATCATTTCGGTCCATCTCATCTATAGCTGTCTTAAGTATCTTTACCTTCACTAATCTATTACGTTTGAGCTGTTTGCGCAGTTCATCAACCAATGGATCAGTGATACCACTTTTGCCTATATTCAAACAAGGTGATATATGAGTAGCTTTCCGTTTTAATTCAAAAGTTGTTTGGTTCATTTTTGGTCCCTTAACAGTTTAGCTTTATAGGATATCCTTTATTAATTTTGATGCTTTTTCCACTTCTAACAGTATTAATCCTAATCCGGCATTTTGAGTTGTAAGTACTACTAAAAGACCTTTTGGTCCTGCACCAATAGTAATAAGTTTACCATGCTCGGATTCTACTATCACCCTCTCCGGTATACCCTTATCAAGTTCAGTAACTGCTGTCTCAGCAGCACCTAACATAGTAGCAGACATTGCTGCGAAAGTCTCAGCATATTGTTCCATAGGCATTATTGAATGTAATAAAAGTCCATCCCTGCTGGCTACTGCGGCGGCTTCAACTCCTCCCACCTTCTTCAGATCAGTCAGTACTTTCTCTAACAAATTCGAAGTTGATTTCATTTGTTAAATACCTCCTGTTATTTTATCAACCAGCAATTCAAATGCCTCGAACACACCCTTTTTTTCAGTTGCTATTGTGGAGACTACTGGTATCTCTTCAGGTATATTGAGCTGTTTACGGATGTCATCTGTGGATATTGCATCTTGCATATCCTGTTTATTAGCAATTATCACATAGGGTAGACCATATCCTGTGGTTATTTCAAGCATCTGTTGAGCCCGGTTGAAATTTTCCGGGTTGGTGGAATCTACTACAAGAAAGACTCCCATCGCCTCACCACTTATCATCTTGATAATAGGATCAAATCTATTCTGCCCCGGAGTCCCGAAAATATCAGCACTAAATCCTTTATAGTCAATATGCCCATGGTCAAGAGCAATAGTGGTACCCTTACGGTCAACAGATACTGCCCTGGTAGATAAGGAATGGACAAATGTGGACTTACCAGCATTAAAAGGTCCGGTTACCAATATCTTTGGTAAGTAGATTTTAATACCTCCCGGACGTAATACACGAAACAGCATAGATCTTTCCTGAAATTTTATCCAGTCGGCCTTTGACACACAAAAGTACTGTCCATAAATAACTTGCTGCGTTATTCCTCCTACATTGATGACACAATTAAAAATATCATTTTTTATCTGTACCAGAGTAGACTCAGTATACGGCCATGCTGTAAAATTATAGATGCTTATCATCCTATTGCGTTTTGCTGTTTTATTCCATGATTGAACAGCATTTATGGTATTATCTTCACCACAAAGATCCATTATAGTTGAAAGGGAACTGAATATAAATACAGATCCTTCCGGTACTTCCTTTATCACGTGATCGATCACTTCAGTTATACTATTAACATCCTCAGGATCAGGGACAATAAATTTTTCACTTGATATATCTCCTACCAGTGATGAATATGCATCAATGACACTTAGTTTTTCTTTATAATTCTCTATAGGCCAACCAAACTCACTAAACTGGTCTATTAACATATTCGGGTGTGAACTTGAGCTAACATAAATGCAATTGTTACCTGTTGTCAGACAGTGATATAGTGTTTGCATTCCAAACACATCACCTTCCACACCAGGATAATTTAAGTATATCAATGATTTACCCTTAGGAATTCCACCACTGAGATATTCATCCAGTTTTGGTATACCAGTTTCGAGCATGCTATTCACCATTCGAAATGTCCTTCAACTCTATTTGTGCACCGTCTAATGAATATTCATACCAGGGGGATGATTTTTTTCCAAACCCAACAACTCTGATATAATGGCTGTCTTCCTCCTGTTTAATTTCAAGTACACCGTCAAAAAGCTGTTTCAACGTGGCAATTGCCTGGGTATCATGCATTCCTTCTTCAACTACGTATATGCCAATAGCACCCGCGGCTTTTACTCTCCCGGTAAATACATGAAGAAAACGAAAAACAGTCTGGATGTTAGAATACATTAATATTGTAGAAAGAGAGACAATGCATAATCTCGTTTTTCGAATATTCTTTTTCATCCAAAATTCTTCAAGGAACTGACTGATCTTAACTCCTATTCCTGTCAGGTCTACCGGACTTGATGCCCTTTTAATATTACTGGTTTCAGATGTAGGTACCCCAAGGGTCTTGGTAACACAGTCCACTATACCAAGATTTTCTAAAGGTATTTCCAAATTATTATAATTAAACCAGTCTATGACATTCTCACCTGGTTCTTTAGTAGTAACTATTACTGCGGCATCTCCTGATTTTAGTCCTTTGTAAATAATATCATTGATAATAGTCTCTTTTCCGCTCATCGGGGGACCGATCATCATGATATTAGAACCACCGCGTATCCCTTTAATATTCTCATCCAATTTATCAATACCCAGGGAATAACCTTCCATGTGTTGTAACTCCATGATTATGTTAATGCTAATAATTATGACATTACCATTTATATATGTTAAGCTTTCTGCTATTTCAGGTACTTTTCTTTATGTACTCTCTTAATACAATGGTGGCATATGCTCCTTTTTGAAGACTGAATTCTAATTCAACGGCACTACATCCCGGATTTAGAGTGTCATTAATAACTTTACATTCAGGATTAATAGGAATGAATATTTCACGACGCAGACCTTTACTGGCAAGTTCGGGGACAGCAGGCATTCTAAAACCTTCTGTATTCACCGCCTCTTTTTCTATTACTGTCTGTTCAATTTCCTGTGGTATTCCTTCACACATTGGAGTATCATATCCGATAAGAGGTGCAGTTACAAATGCCCGCCCTCTTCGCAGCAGGTTATTGATCCCATCCAGAGTATCCTCAGTAACCAGTTGTAATCGGGAAGTATCAGGAAGTCCTGCAGCGTTCTTGAAGCATACAATATCCCCGGGTAGTGCACGGTTGATAGGTATACCTTTTTCTATGCGAAAGCTGAGTATACGATTAAATAAATAGGATTGAAATGCATGAACGAACAATTTTCGTAAATTGGGAGAAAGCGCTTTTAGGGCACCAGTATAATCTTTCGGATCTGCTGCAAGATTGTTCATCATAGCACGTTCGAATCTCAGGCGCACAGGATATTTCTCGAGACCGCCTTTAAAGTCATTAGTATCCAGGACATACTGACGGGCTTTATAGGCATCTTCTGATTCACCTGGGCATGGACGGGCTATATAATCAAGAACTGCATTTTCTATATCACCTTTAACCAGTTTTTTTCCTATTATATGGGTTATTGGACGCTGTATACCAAACCTTTGTATGCCAAAGAAATTCGGGACTCCCCCCATGTCATTAATAGCGCATGATGTTTCATCTGACAGATTTTGTGCATCACTTACAGACAATCTTATGCCACGAATTATTATTTTAAATCTATTTCCAAAAAGATCTCCCAGGCTTACTTTTTTATTAGACCTGCCAACTACAGTGAGTGTGACATCTTTTAATTTTATTTTATCAAGTGCGGATTCTTCAATATCATATATACTGATCTTCTGGGTAGTTCTTGCATTTTTATCTTTTGTGCCTGCCCAGCCTATCCGTTGTTGACTCATCCTCAGGATACGTGAGATGTCCCTGATCAAATGGTGAGTATCCCAGTTTGTTTTAGTAAGTGTGCAAATGAGGTATTTACCAGTGTCCTGCTCTTTTCTATTAGTGATCTCATCTACTATGAAATCCTCTGGTAATTGTTTAATAGCCCCACCAAGACCTGGTGTATTGGTGGCATATAATGAAATACCAGTATCTTGCTCGATCTTTGGTGATATTAAGCGGGAATTCATTTGAAGGGTTTGTTAGAACTGATGGTTGATGTATCTTTTTCCTTATAAGCAAATACTTAAGTTTTAATGTAATTATAATACTGAACTTACTTTAGTTTTACTACGGATTGGCGAAGGTATTGAAGATAATAAGGAGAAATTATAATTGTTTGATAAGCTGCTGGGAAAAAAGGAACTTGAAAAGCATATTATTGATCTTGAATCACAGATCATAGAGTTAAGGGCACAGAATAATTCCTTTGTGGCCAGGCAGGCGTCTAAAGAGGA
>MZXQ01000123.1:11558-20759 GCA_002926195.1 Candidatus Methanomarinus sp. HR1
ATGAAATATTTTTTCGGAATATTAGCTATATTTCAAAACAATCAATAAACAAATATCTATCCCGTATTAATTCTTTTACTTCCAGGGACCACAATCTGATTACTATAAGTCTCAAAAACCGGGAGTTATTGTCAGGCCAAAAAAACAGTAATGAGCTTTTGAAGTACCTTGATAAAGATATAGTGAGTTTGATCGATAAAATAGACTCACCTACCGGATTGATCATATTCTATGATACAGATAGAATGGTGCGGGAAGTATTAGCACCGTATTTACCTGTAGAATCATCCGGGTGGCAAATAAATACAGGATTTGACGTGGAATTACTTCAAAGCCTTATTAAACGAAAGGTGAATCTATGCATCGTACTTGCTCATGCAGGAGAGTCATTTATAGGAATTACCGAAGACCAAAATACCTTTTTATCCGGGAGTATCATCAGAAGCAGTGTAAAAGGAAAGCACACAAAAGGTGGGTGGAGCCAGCGCAGGTTTGAGCGATTAAGAACTGAGGATATCCAGCATCACGTGGAAAAGATGAGAAGTGCACTTAAGCCAATGATTGCTGATGTAGATGTAAAAATAGATTATGTTATCACCGGCGGAGACTTCAAGCTGGCTTCAATGATGCTAAAAGATTCCGATGCAAGAAGTCTGGTCATGCAGGCGATATGAAATATGACTTTATTGCAGTATCGGATCTTGTTCATAATCTATTAATCACCCGGCAGACCGTTTCATTTCCATAATCCTCATAATAATACCGCTAACCACGAAAACCATCACAAGAGCAATTACTACATAAACCGAAAGATACGGGACAACCACATATATCAGATATGCAAATAAAAAGATCATACCAAGCAGCACAGACACTCCTATCGGGTCTCTTCTAACAGGTTCTCCCGGATACTGCCGTAGCCGATCATCAAGTATATCCTCTGCAGTCTGTCCTACTGTAGATGAACCCTGGGATATATTCAACACAAAAAGGCAGATCTTATCAGTTATAATACCAAGTGCTTCTACCGGATTCTTACTGAACCATGCTGCAAAGTTCTTAACTTCGATCACTACATCAGCAGTCCACTGAGCACCTCTTGCAAGCGGGTTGTTTATAAACCATGCAAAAAGCACACCACCCTTGCGGTATAACCAGTCAGTATCAAGACTGATGGTATTTTCCGGGTGAAGTTTCTTTTTCAATAATAAAAACCCGAAATAGGTGAACAGTAGCAGTTGAAGTGACCCTATAACGTGTGCAGGTGCATAAGGAGCATAATCAGCAACAGCTTCCGGATACGGTAGAATATTATACAGCAGTGACGGATACACACCTAAAAGGATGCACAAAAATGCAGCAATACCCATGCCTATTAACATATTCTTAGGCGGGTCCTTAGCTTCTATACCTGCATCCTTACCAAAGAAAGCAAAATACGGCAACTTAAGTCCGACAGATAAAAATGTTCCGACCGCAGCAGCTTCCAGCATCAAAAATATGGGTGCATTATTAGCCATTTCCGCAGCATGTATNNGGCATAACCTTATAGAGCCCACCCATTTCAGTAAGTTTGGTTTTACCAGTCATATAGATGATAGCACCTGCACTCATGAATAGCAGACCTTTGTAGAGAATATGACAGAAAGCATGTGCGGCCGTACCGTCAATTGCCATCTCGCTTACCAGGACCATAGTAGTACTGGCAGCTATACCTATACCACAGACCATGTAGCCTACCTGGCTCACTATATGGTAAGCAAGCAGCCTTCTTATATTATTTTCAAGGATCGCATAAATAACGCCGTATAGTGCCATGATCGCTCCCAGCCACATAAGGATGGGAATACCTTCGATATTAAAGTCAGCAAAACCTCTTGCAAGTACATATACAGCAGTCTTTGTGGTAAATGCGGTCATAAAGACAGCACCTGTGATAGTTGCTTCAGGATATGCATCAGGCAACCATGCATGAAGTGGTGGTACTGCTGCGTTGATAATAAAACCCAGCAGTATTAAGATCGTAGCAGAAGACGTATAATTAAATACATTTGTTGTAAATGGAATTACACCATCAACAAGCCCACCCGGTTCCTGCATATACAGAATGATACCACCCAGCAGCAGTACACCGCCAACAACATGTACCAGGATATACCTGAACCCGGCATCAACAGATGCTTTAGTACGACGGTACCATATCAGGACAACCGATGCCCATGCCATAACTTCCCAGAAAATGAAGACACTGAGCATGTCGCCTGCAAATAACACTCCAAGTGCACTGCCTATGTATAAAAAGGCAGCAACATGTTCCCCTGCCTCCTTTGTGCGAAGTGCATAGAATGTCATAGCAAGAGCTGCGATCACAAATACATATGCAAAGCATTTGCTCAGTAGATCAACACTTCCGAAGATCAGTTTATATTCTAAAAACGGTAAGTACCAGTAAGTACCTTCCTGCATAAAATATACATTAATGATAGCTAATAACGGTATCAACAACATGTATGCTTGCCGCATCCGTCCTTTAAAGAGCGGAATAAGGAGTGCTCCAATAATGAATATCGCAGCAGGAGGCACAGTAAAGACATCACCTGTCATAATAATCCTCCTCCTTCATGACAACATTGTGACCATAAGCCTTTGCACCAAGACCAAGTAGTGCACATATTACCAGTCCGAATATGGCATAAAAAATTGGAATTGATTCAAATACGAAGGGCTCATGTTCTTCATGCTCTGCATGTTCCATATCCTGCGCATCATGCCCGGTATGATCTTCATGTTCAGGTGATGGTGCGAATTGAACAACTATTCCAAGAAGGCAGACAATTACAAGGCTTGTATATAGTATATAGGTTAATTTTTTCACAGTCGCCGGATTTTCCAGCCATCTTTCCAGGAACCACATGTTAGATCCCTCCTCCTGTTACATTGGCAACTGCGATATTAACAATATCAAGGAACAACCCGGGTGCATCCGGCCATATTCCAATGATTATCGATATGATCGCTGTCAAAACCAATGGTATTAGCATGGTAAGCGGTGCTTCTTTGTATTTTAGTTCTTTATCAGGTTTCTTGAAGAATGCAACATATATAACAGGGAAGAAGTATGCAGCATTCAATACAGCACTAATAAGCAGTACTCCGATCAAGATCATATTTTCCAGCTCGGCCGCACCGAGCAATAGATACCATTTGGTGATATATCCCCCCACAGGCGGCATTCCTATCATACCAAGTGCTCCGACAGTAAATGCAAGCATAGTGATCGGCATCTGTCTGGCAATACCGTTCATATCACTGATGTTCTCTTTCTTTGCAGTTACTATCAGGGCCCCGGCACACATGAAGAGTGTGATCTTCATAAACGCATGGTATGGGATATGCAGCATACCGCCTGTAATACCGTGGTGTGTTATCAGCACTGCACCAAGCACAACATAGGATAACTGGCTTACTGTAGAATATGCAAGCCTTTTCTTGAGGTTATCCTGTGTCATTGCAAAGATCGAAGCAAGAATGATAGTGATCGAGACAAAATATGCCATATCGAGCCACAGACCGCTCGTTTTCATGAGGTCTACACCAAACACATATAGAATAATCCTGACTGCAGTGAATACACCTGCTTTCACCACAGCAACTGCATGCAACAGGGCACTCACCGGAGTCGGAGCGACCATTGCAGCAGGCAACCATGCATGAAGTGGCATAAAGGCAGCCTTTGCACATCCGATCATGAATATGATGAATAGTATAATGAGCGTTGTTCTCTCTAATGTTTCCAGGCCTGCAATACCATTGAATGAGAACTCGGTCGTACCTGTAGCATTATAGACCACTACTATCGCAAACAACAAAGATACTCCTGATATCATAAGATAAGTCAGGTATTTTCTACCCGAACTAATAGCTTCTGCTGTTTCCGTATGTGCAACCAGGGGGTATGTCGATATTGTAAGCAATTCATAAAATAAAAAGAGCGTGATCAGGTTAGCTGAGAATGCGATCCCTATTGCAGATGAGAGTGCTATTGCAAAGCAGAAAAAATACCGTGTTTGCGCATGCTCTTTAAGTGTACGCATATATCCTATTGAATACGATGTCACAAATATCCACAAGAACGATGAAGTGATCGCAAATAGTATTCCGAATGCATCGACCTTAAATGCAATTGGCAGATTAGGCAGCATCTCAACCACTGTATAAGTAATTACCTTACCGTCAAGTATCAACGGCAACATTGAGATCACTAATGAAAATTTGATGAATGCGGCAACAAATGTCCACCCCTCCCTGATATTCGGGTATTTACCAAATGCAAGGATCAGCACTGATGCCACCATCGAAACAAGCACTGCAAGTGCCGGTACAATTGAATTAACTGTTTCTGTAACCATAATTATCACCTCAAGGCCCTGCTACTGATCCAATCAATGCGTTTGATAACGGTTCAAGTATATAATGCAACGGGTAATATGCAAACAATCCGAAGAATATACACAGTGCGGCAAGTATTACCATTGGTATCAGCATGGAGACCGGTGCTTCATCCCGTTTGATATGTTCTGTCTCATGCGGGTGCCCGAACCAGATATTATCAAATACCCGCCAGAAATATACAATATTAAGAAGACTCGATAACAGAATAACTATCACGAATATCCACATTCCTTCTTCTAACGAGCCAAGTGCAAGGTAATATTTACTTGTGAACCCTACCGTGCCTGGTATTCCAATCATGGACAGACCTGCTATTAGGAATACTAATGTCGTTACGGGCATCTTCTTGCCAAGTCCCTTGAATTGATAAATATTTCTGATGCCGGTCTTGTAAAAGATAGCACCTGCCACTAAAAAGAGAGCACATTTCATAAGCGCATGGTTTAAAATATGNNATATATCCTATCTGGCTGATACTTGAATATGCAAGCATACGCTTGATATCGCTCTGGGCTATTGCAAACACAGATCCCATAATAATTGCCAGCGCTGCAGCCCATGTGAGAATTTCTGCCATTCTTGTTATATCAAATACAAAAGCAGGTGTGAAGACACAAAACATAAACCTGATCAATGCATAGACCCCTACCTTTGTCATCAGTCCTGCTATCAGCGCACTGGCAGTGGATGGTGCATGGGTATATGCATCAGGCAACCATGCGTGTAGCGGGAACAGACCTACTTTGATGCTAAAACCTACCATAAAGAACGCAAGTGCAGCGAGCACTACTTTATTACCATATATGCTCGGCAAAAGGTTCTGCATATCAGCCATATTCAGGGAACCTGTAACAGCATAGAGGTATCCTATTCCTAACAGGATGAATGAAGCTGCGACTGTTCCCATNNAGGGCATAGGCCGTTAGCGATGATATTTCAAGAAATACATAGAAGTTGAAGATATCACCGGTGATCGTCATGCCCATAAGTCCGGTTATCAGCAACAGGAATACTGAATAGAACGGGATTATTTTATTCGGAAGTTCTTTGGTAATGCTTTCTTTAGAATAAATTCCTACCATCAACCCGATAAATGCAATAATAATACAGACAAAACCATTAAGCAGATCAATCACATATTCAATACCAATCGGTGGCGTCCAGCCGCCGAGTTCATAATGTATCGTGCCTGTGGTAATTACCGTATAAAGGTTACTGGATGTCATAAGAAGCACAATAAACATGGTCAACATAACCCAGTACCAGCACAATTTGCGGTCGATCCAACCCACAATGGGTATTAAAAAGCCAGCTATTAAGGGAATCACAACTGTAAGTAATGGAATATGAACCATGATCATATCAAAACCACTCATTGTTCACCCTCCTGTTTTTGCCGTGCATGTTCAGAGAACTCAGGTGCAAGTTGCTTCCTATAAGCAAGGATCACATCTTCTTCGATTGAACCATACACCTGGTATATCTTAATAATAAGTGCGAGTGCTACTGCTGTTGTACTAACAGAAACAACGATGGCAGTAAGTATCAGTACATGCGGCAGCGGGTTTACATAAATCACTTCATGTACCGCATGTGCACCGTCATGACCATGCATGAGGATAGGAGCGGTTCCGCCTTCGACCTCTGCAAGTGAGATATAGAATAAAAAGATCGCTGTCTGGAATATATTTGCTCCGATCACCTTTTTGATCAGGTTCTTCTTAGCGATCATTGCATAGAAACCGATCATCATCAGGGTTACATATATCCAGTAATTAAATTCGGCAGCAATGAACTCGAAAATTCCGTTCATTGTTTTTCCTCCTCTGAAAATTGAAGTTCCTCCTCTTCAGGAGGAGATATATCAAAGAAGAGCGAGATCATAATTACAAGCACTGTTATACCGATTCCTATTTCGACTACATCGATAAGGATTGCAGAAACTCTTGCAGGATCAAGCGAAAGGAGCCCAACCACATCGTACTGGAGGAACATTCCCCCGAATACTATACACAATAAACCGGTTCCTGCATATATTGAAAGCCCTGTACTGGAAAGGATCCTGCTAAGCTTATCAGACATCCTTTGTTTCCCTTCTTTGATGCCATAGATCATGGCAAAGAGAATGATACCTGCCCCGAAGATAACGCCTCCCTGGAAACCGCCACCAGGTCCACTTGATCCATGCATTATAACATACAGTGCAAATATCTCAATAAACGGTACCATTATTCTTACAACTGTACGGATGACCACGCTTTCCTGTATCCTGCTCATATCTCACGCCTCCGCAGAAGTAAAAGAACAGCCATTCCTGCAGTGAAGATCACAGCAGTTTCACCAAGTGTATCATAACCTCGATAATTGGCAAGCACCGCAGTTACTATATTTTCCACACCTGATTCTGTCAGGGAATTATTAATATAATACTCTGTTATCGGATGCTGGTATGACGGGGAGTTCGGGTCACCGAATGCGGGCAGATCCTGTCCTGCATATATAAGCATCCCGCCTGCCAGTATAACAGCAAGTAGTGCAGCGATTTTCAATCTTCACTCCTCCCTTCGGTTCTGGCAAGTGTTGCAATAAAAAGCACTGTAGTAATGCCGGCGCCAACGGCAGCTTCAGTAAATCCCACATCGACTGACTGCATCTCTACCCAGACTATAGCCATGATCAGGCTGTATGCTGATAAGATGATCACTGCTGAGAGCAGATCTTTTATTGAGATAGCAGCTATAGCACAAACTACAAGAAATATCAGNNGTTTCCATGTCATTCATCCATTCTGTCTCGTCTATTTTCTTCCATGGTTCCAGTCCGACATCGTGTGCAGCCTTTGCAATAGCATGGGTTGAGGTAGGATTTGCCAGTAGAATGAACAGGATTAACAAAATAATCTTTACACTGACAAAAAAAGCATGCACAAGATCACCTTTAAATATTCCTTCATATCCGATCATGTATATGATCAATGCCAATAGCATCAACCCTTCACCGAGTGTATCACACTTTCCGGTTGCATGCATCCTTGAATAGAAATCAGGGAAACGTACAAATCCGATTGTACCAGCTACTGTAAAGAACAGACCGACCAGTAGAAACAGGATCACTATTGAGATTATAATTGTGTCAAACATGATTTTTCTCCTCCTTTTTTTATTAATACCTCGTCGCTGCTATTGTCATTATGAAATTAAGAATGGCATAGACCAGTGCGATATCAAAAAAATCCGGTCTTTCATAGATAAAACCGATAAGTACTAACAATACAATCGTTTTAGTACCTATCACATTTACTGCAATGATCCTGTTGAATATTCCGGGACCTTCGATAGCTCTATATAATGATACAAAAGAAGCTATAACTATTATCACAGCAACAAATAAGAAAAAATCAGGCATATGTATTAATCCGGTCATGTTACATCCTCCATAAAGATATGAGCGACTTTTCTTTCCATCGTCCCTTCAAGAAGATCTTCTGCCGGCTCTTTTGCAATAGCATGTACATAGAATAAGTCATCAATAATATCAACAGTTACCGTACCTGGTGTAAGTGTTATCGAGTTAGCTAGCGTGGTACGTGCAACATCGCTCTTCAGTCTGGTTTTAAAAGTGAAAATATGCGGATCTATTGGCATACTGGGAGAAAGGGCTCGTCTTGCTACATCAATATTTGCTATTATGATCTGGTAGATAAGCCACGGTAGATAAGCAATGAACCTGGTAGTCTTTGTCAACCCGTGATTTTGTGTGCCTGTAAATAAAAGGTCATGAGATGCATAGGCTACAATAGCACAGCACACAATACCTGACCCGACATGAAGGATGTCAAAGTGTGCTGAAAGCAATATCCAAAAAGTAAATAGAATCAAAAAAGTAATAAATATATGTTTAATATTCATGTAAGATCACCTTTGCCTCCACATTCACTGTCAATAATATTTATAAATTTTGGTACTGTCCTGAAATTCGTGACCTTTATATATTAGTCTGGTTGTATAATCCAACTTCATGTTTAAAATGGAATTTGACAATATAGTATGTTTGAATACCAATTGTCCTGACTATTTACTGAAAAACAACCCTTGCATTATCAAGAAAGGCTTTAATGCAAGAGGTATCCAGATGTTTAAATGTACTACATGTGGAATGAGATTTCCACAGACCAAAGGTACTATATTATATCGAAGGCACCTTAGTGAAGAAGAGATATTGTTAATATGCCAGCTTCTGGTTTATGGTAATGGAGTTCGTGCTATTGAGCGTATTACGTATATTCACAGGGATACGGTATCCGGAGTCATCGATGATCTTATCAATCATACAGAAGAAATAATTGATATGCTGATAACCGGCGTGGGATTGGCACAGGTTGAGGTCGATATGATGTGGTTGTTTATAAGTAAAATAAAAAGAAACATGAATAAAGAGGTGTTTGATCAATTATTAGATCACCAGTATGAATAATAAATGTACATAAAACCCAAAGATTTATTAAGCCTGAATACTTACGATTAAAGAAATTCATACTTATAGGAAGGTATATAACAATGGTACAACTAAAAAGAGTTTCCGGAAAAGATACCAAACCTGAGAGGGTTGCAGCTTTAGAAGTACATATAGGAAATATCTATGCCCAATATAGGCATCTTCTTCCTGCCGATTACAGATGGGAAGACGAACACTCCCGCTGGAATGAACTGGTCTATTGCATATTTGCAGAACTTACGGATCATTCATATA
>MZXQ01000123.1:20792-21291 GCA_002926195.1 Candidatus Methanomarinus sp. HR1
TGATCCGAATAATCCCCGCATAAGGACTGTCTCGGAGATTCTATCAATAAATGGTATAGAGCAGTCTGATATTGATAAATCACTTTCAGCTATTTGCAAGGTTGCCCAGTCTATTCAAGAGAACTATGATGGCAAGATACAGAAATTCCTCCGTAAATATGGCGAAGAAATTGTCAATGAATTCGATTCACATGTTTCCTTTAGTGAAGTTGATAGAGGTACTCAGTCAAGGATCCTGGTAAAATGGATCCAGAATACGCTGGCAATGCCACTTGCGTTCTCTAATATCTATACTGTCAAATTCTGCAAGAAACAAGGCGTGACTTATTTGGAACTGGCTGAAGCGGCAGATAATATCGGGCTTAATGGTTCTGTTCTGGATGACTTACTTGAGTTATATATGGTAGATATTGAAGGAAAATAAATAATTACTCCTCTTTAATAAAGAACTTAAGAGCAGGACAGCAGATACTGCCCTGCTTACAATGTATACAGGTAA
>MZXQ01000122.1:0-676 GCA_002926195.1 Candidatus Methanomarinus sp. HR1
AAAATCCGAACGTTAGCGAGGATTTTGTTCTTAGCTTTTATAAAAATCACCTCAATTTATATACCGTAAACAATATATAATATTATACGGTAAAGAGTTGTCGTTTACTTAGTAAAAGGTAGGTATATAATATGAAACAAACAAAAGATGAAGTAATGTCCACAGTAGAAGAAAAAAATATAAAGTTCATCAGGCTGTGGTTTACAGATATTATGGGCGTACTCAAGAGTTTCGCAATCACAAAAGAAGAACTTGAAGGTGCGCTTGAGAATGGTATGGGGTTCGATGGTTCCTCAATTGCTGGTTATCAGGATATTGAGGAAAGCGATATGATCGCAATGCCAGATACTTCAACACTCCAGATACTTCCGTGGAGACCTAAAGAAAATGCAACTGCACGGATGTTTGTNACCATGTATGTGGGTCCGGAACTTGAATATTTCTACTTCAAGAATTCACAAGAACCTGAAGTGCTTGATAAAGGTGGATACTTTGATCTTACGCCGCTCGATCTTGCAACCGATTATCGAAGAGAGACCGTCTTTGCACTTGAGAAAATGGGTATCAGAGTTGAGTACAGCCACCACGAGGTTGCACCTAGCCAGCACGAAATCGATTTGCGGTATATTGATGCTTTGACAATGGCAGATAATGTAATGACTTACAGGCTTGTTGT
>MZXQ01000122.1:713-1760 GCA_002926195.1 Candidatus Methanomarinus sp. HR1
AACGGATCTGGTATGCACATCCACCAGTCTCTCTTTAAGGGTGATAAGAATTCCTTCTTCAACGCAGATGATGAATACAGTCTATCTGATCTTGCAAAAGGGTATATCGCAGGTCAACTGCGTCATTCACGTGAGATTTGTTCGGTCTTTGCCCAGAGTGTGAATTCTTATAAGCGGCTTGTGCCCGGGTTCGAAGCACCTGTATATATTGCATGGGCAAGACGTAACAGGTCAGCTCTTATCAGAGTGCCAATGTATCAGCCTGGTAAGGAACTTGCTACAAGGATGGAATACCGTGCAGCAGATCCGATCTGCAATCCGTATCTTACATTCTCTGTGATGCTTGCTGCCGGACTTGAAGGTGTTGAGAATGGATATGAACTGCCTGATCCGCTAGAGCGCAACATATATCAAATGTCTGAAGCCGAAAGAAAGAATACCGGTGTAGGCTCACTTCCTGCAAATCTGGGTGAAGCCATTGCAGAAACACAAAAAAGCGATGTAGTAAGGCGTGCACTGGGAGATCATGTATTTGAGCGGTTCATTGCATTGAAAAAACAGGAATGGGATGATTACAGGATCCAGGTTACGCAGTATGAGATCGAGAAGTTTTTGCCGTTGATGTGATTTGTTATATTATAGTCAATAACATAATATTTATCACACATAATAGTATATAATTTGTAAGATAAGTAAATGCGAACGAAGGGAGGATTTTGTTTTTTGATCACTTTACGTACTTTACGGTAATATAATCGCAGTGGTAAGACATTGTTTTTTAAAACATTTTTACCGTAAAGAGCGTAAAAAAGTCTATTTCCGTCCCTTCAGCTACTTTCCACAGCGATTCGTTAAAAAATTATTCGTTTGACATTGGCTCATCGCCCCATCATCTCTATCTCTCTAAGTATCCGTATATAAACACCTGTTTCTATCCTCATCTCACTCATTATCAGGTCATCCAGAATATATTTTCCCTCCTCTTTGCTCAGCCTCCTCGCCTTCACAAGGTTCAGGATTAGACTCGTGACCCACCATACTTTTATT
>MZXQ01000005.1 GCA_002926195.1 Candidatus Methanomarinus sp. HR1
GGTCCATATCGTCAGTTTTTCCGATAATAAAACCCTTGCTGTATACAAAATCAGCATATTGCACTTTTTTAGTATCATTATCAGAGTAATATGATTGGTTTATTAATTCCATGATGATCTACCTCAATTATTGGTACTTCCGTCTGTTCTATACAGCAACTCTTCCTTACGTTAATTTTCTCAACGGCCGGGAATTCAGTGTGGTTGTTCATTGTATCATCTCAATTTATTCAAATTTGACTATTTATAGACTTGTCTGGCATATAGTAGAGTTATATTGTATTTAAACATTCCGATTTATCGCTGAGTTTTGTAATAAAATACAACTTTTTTTATGACAATACCATTCCACAATCAATTATTGAGGGAAAAATAGAAAAAATCCAGGATACTGACTTATTAGAAACATACATAACTATTTGAAGATAGACAATATCTAACTCAAAAGAGGACATAAAGGACATATTCTATAACAAATACGAATATTTAACCAGGAAAATAATTAATATTAAAGTTACCTTATCTGAAATAAAAGCTAAAGTAATGCAACAAAATCCGAGTATTAACAAGGATTTTATTAAATACTAAATATAATGGTTAGATAGTAATGCTCTTATTATCCGGTGGAACCGGAACTCCAAAACTTCTAAACGGGATCAGACAATATATACCTGATGAAGAAATTACCGTTATAGTCAATACAGCAGAAGACCTGTGGGTATCAGGCAATCTGATATGCCCTGATATCGATACAGTCATTTATCTATTTGCAGGCATGCTTGATACTGATAAATGGTGGGGGGTCAATCAAGATACTTTCCATACCCACAAAGCCCTTAAGATGGCAGGACACAATGAAATATTACAAGTAGGAGACCGGGACCGTGCCACCCATATCATGCGTTCCGGGTTTATCAGGCAAGGTGCATCTCTTAGCGAAGCTGTTAGCAGGACTGCCAGCATGCTGGATGCTAAAGCTAATATATTACCCATGTGCGATGAGCCTGTATCATCCATGATCACAACAGATGAAAATACCATCCATTTCCAGGAGTTCTGGGTAGAAAAAGCAGGGAGACCTGATGTACTGGGCGTAGAGTACCGGGGAGCACAAACCGCATCCGTATCAGATGCAATTAAAAAAGCAATCAGGCATGAATCCAATATCATAATCGGACCCAGCAATCCCATTACCAGTATAGGCCCCATCCTTGCTGTAAAAGGTATGCGGGAGTTGATCCTCTCAAAGCATGTAGTAGCCATAAGCCCGATCATCGGATATGAACCAGTAAGCGGACCAGCATCAAAATTGATGAGTGCCTGTGGATATGAAGTGTCATCCGGGGGTGTGGCCCAATGTTATGGTGATCTGCTTGATGTCTTTATTATAGATAAGCAGGATAAGGAAATGAAGTCTAATATAAAGGATATGGATGCTGCAGTAATAACAGCAGATACTATGATGACATCATCTAAAAAAAGTGCTGCACTTGCCAGGGTAGTACTACAACAATTGGTCTAATAGAAACCATCGAATTAGAAACACAGGATTAATTTAATTGCTTCAAAAGCCAGGGACCGGGTTTTAGAAAAGTTTAAATTCATTGATGGACAATTTTATTTGTATACCAAATATAACTTTATAGTATATCAGGTATAACTTTATATGCTCAAGAAAATCCGACCGGAGGGAGGATTTTGTTCTAAACTGTAACTGTGTAATTATAAAACTCAACTTCCATGTATTAAAAATATTTTTTTTGGAGATACAAATTAAATGCAAATAATATTTACCGATCATGCTAATGGCTGATTATGCTTTTCATATTCTGTTACCTCTATTAGCTATGTTTATAGTTACTTATGGTATTAACACCTGGAGAAGTGGTAATGAATAATACTGCAAGACCATTAATGATACTGGGTACAGGTTCTCATGTAGGCAAGAGTATAGTAGTAACTGCACTATGCCGCATTTTTTCACAGAAGGGTTACAATACAGCTCCCTTTAAAGCCCAGAATATGAGTCTCAACTCATGGATAACAGATGACGGTGATGAGATAGGTATTGCCCAGGCCATCCAGGCAAAAGCCTGTGGAATAGAGCCCACAGCAGATATGAATCCCGTTTTATTAAAACCAAAAGGAGACCGCCAGTCACAGGTGATCGTCATGGGTAAACCATACGCTGACCGCACAGCCGGTGATTATTATGATTCTATAGAAACAATGAATAGTGTAGTGAAAAAAAGCTATAACAGATTAAAAGAACAGTATGACATCATTGTAATAGAAGGAGCCGGAGGTGCAGCAGAGATCAATCTATATCACAGGGATATAGTAAATATAGGAACTGCCAGACTGGTTCGCCCCCCTGTCATACTGGTTGGAGATATTGAGCGAGGTGGGGTTTTCGCCAGCATCTATGGTACACTTGAACTGCTGCCTGATGATATTAGATCCATGGTCAAGGGTATTATTATCAACAAGTTCAGGGGAGATACAGCCATACTTGAACCTGGACTGCGTCAGCTCGAAGATATGACAAAAGTTCCGGTACTTGGTGTAATTCCATATACTGAAATTTACATACCCTCGGAAGATTCCGTATCCATTGATGACAAAATAAAGATGTCAGGCAATCGTGATCACCCGATAGATATAGCGGTATTAAGGCTGCCCAGAATATCAAATTTTACTGATTTTGAACCTCTGGAACCTTATGCTAATATTCGATATGTGGAATTGGGCAGTGACCCCGGATACCCTGACGCTTTGATCATTCCAGGTACCAAGAATACCATAGATGATCTTAAAGTATTGAGAATGCACGGTATGGATAGTAAGATACATGAACTTGCAAAAGCAAAGGTTCCTATTATCGGCATTTGTGGAGGGTACCAGATGCTTGGTAAGACTATTACAGATAGCGGGATAGAAGGAAGTGGCGGAAACGCTGTCAGTATCAGTGGATTGGGTCTTCTCGACATTTCTACGGATTTTAGTAAATATGAAAAACAGACAGTACAGGTTAAAAAAACTGTGACTGGTACAGGTCCTATTCTTGGGAAAATTACAGGCCAGCAGGTATCAGGTTACGAGATACATATGGGATTAACAAACCTGGGTGAGGGTGCACACGCATTTGATGATGACGGATGTACGGACAGGACAGGATTGATATGGGGAACCTACCTACATGGACTATTTGAGAATGAAAATCTAAGGGATGCTTTTTTGGAATATCTGTATACCAGACGCGGGCTTTCATATAGTACAGTCAAGAACAAGGTTATTTACCAGGATCCTTACCATCAACTGGCCAAGCACTTTCTGGATCATGTGGATATGGATGCAATTGATAGAATGGTAAGAAAATAGTAATTGTTTAGAAACC
>MZXQ01000121.1:0-2274 GCA_002926195.1 Candidatus Methanomarinus sp. HR1
TTCTCCGTTAATTTCTTTTATTTCTGACACCGTTTCTATTATTTTTGATGGCATTTCATTTATAGCATAAACTGAAATACCTGCCATCATAAATATTAATGCAAGGCACCCAATTACTATCCAAATTTTATATTTCATTTATGTTACCTCATGTAGTTACAGTATTTCTTGTCATAACATTTTATCGTGATTGAAATTTTATATCTTAATACCGCCAAATGGTACTTTTTTATGTCTTTTATAATATATCAAGGTATAGAGTGGAGTGGCCTTGGGACAAAATTAACCAATCTGCAGTCCCATAATTTTGCAGTCTTCTTCAGTAAATACCTCATTGGTCACGTGAAGGAAAATAAGTGAATTTTGTCCCAAAGCCTATTCTGTGCAAATCTATATATATTATCAAGTCGTACTTTTCTATGATAATGCTAATAATAATGATGAGATTTGTTACAGTATATATTTTATAAAAATATATCTCAAGTAAATGCGACCGAAGGGAGCATTTTGTTGTATATAATCTCTTCAGAATTAAATGAAGGTGAAAGAAGTGAAAATAATGCAAGTTCAATCCGTTCTTCCGGATGAAGATTTAGTTAGATTGAAAATGAAAACCGGTGAATCTTCTACAAAAGATGCTATTTCAAAAGCAGTGTATTATTATCTTAGTATAGAAATAGATTAACTTTTATAAGGACAGTATGACATGGATTATATAATGCAAATAGCATTCGATGTTGGAGAAGATGGAGATGTAAACCCCGGACATATGGATGATTTTTCAGTTATGGAAATTGATCTGGAAGAGTAGTCTGTTATATCGGACTTTTTCTCAACCAGTCAATATCTGACTGATACAGTTCCCTCAGATCACGCAATCCCAGCCGCAACATAGCTAATCTGCTTACACCTAACCCCCATGCCAGTACACGGTGTTTTATACCCAGGGGTTCAGTAACTTCTTTTCTAAACACTCCAGCACCGCCCAGTTCGATCCATCCCATTCCATCAATATATACTTCAGGCTCTACACTGGGTTCCGTATAAGGAAAATAGCCGGGTCTAAACCTTACATCTCCGAATCCCATCCTGTGATAGAAAGTGGTAAGCAGGCCTAGCAGGTTAGCAAAACTCATTTCCCTGTCCATGACCACACCTTCTAATTGCTCGAACTCAGGCGTATGTGTAGGGTCAATAGTCTCGCGCCTGTAGGCTCTATCAATACAGAAAGCCTTCACAGGCGGGTAGGGATTGTCAGCCAGGTATTTTATAGTGATAGCAGTGGTATGCGTGCGCAATACCTGCGTTTGTGCCAGCTCTTTACTCCACGAGCTGCCCCATCCTTTACTATTCACATCTCCTCCGTGTTCATGCATGGCAGCAACCGGACCGGTATATTCCTGCGGGACATCACTGGTACCATCAATATGAAAAGTATCCTGCATATCACGTGCCGGATGGTCCTGGGGCTGGAACAGGGCATCAAAGTTCCAGAAACTACTCTGAATTATATTGCCTTTGATCTCTGTGAATCCCATCTCCAGAAAGATCTGGCGCATCTCATCGATAAGCCGCTGGTAGGGGTGTGTCTTCACACCATATATGGGCTGCACAGGAGCATTAATATTATATGCACGCAGATGCTTATGTTTCCAGGTACCTGTTCGGATCATATCTGCGCTTAATTGAGCAACTTCGTCTTCTATGGTTATGCCTGTTTTAAAGAGTGTAATACCTAATTGAGTGATCGTGATGGTCCTGGTTTTTTCTTCACTTTGCTCGATCAGGTTTCGTTTGATAAGCTCTCTCTTGAGATTATTTGACAGTTCACAAGGGATATTGTTTTTTAAATTGGCCAGTGCTTTTTCATCCTCTCCTTCGGGATATGGACCTTTTGGAATTAATTTTGCGTCTTTTATCTGTGCCCAGTTTTTCTTGCGAAGCCATCCCAGTGCAATTCCTGAGAGTTTGTGTCCGAACTCGTCCTTAAGAGCATCAATTGATGCAGGTGATGTGATCGTGTTAATTATTTGCCTCTCAGGCAGGCCGAACGAAGCATATTCTTCCCCTTCTTTAGTTAGATGATATGTTATTGTAACATCTTCGATCACCTTTGATAGTTCCTTCTCTTGCAGCATAAAAACACCCTGCATAGCTGCTTCCACACTCAGGTTAGAAGCACCGGATAGTTTTTGCGGATCAGTGATCTTTAATTTTCCCAGTGCTATTAGTACCTGCTTTTCATTGGGTGTAAGATCAGATTGTGTAACATTG
>MZXQ01000121.1:2299-2742 GCA_002926195.1 Candidatus Methanomarinus sp. HR1
AATCCTTATATACATTTTCTCTATCACTCATTAAATTTTGCAATCTCAACTAACCCCACAACTTTTCTACCAGGATCAGTCGGATAATATATCAGATAATTTCCCTCCTGCCTTGAGCATATCAAACCGCTATCCTTTAGCAAAGAGAGATGATATGACATCTTAGAGTATGCATACCCTGTCATTGCAACAAGGAGGCACACACACATTGGCTGCAGACAGAGTGCAAAAAGCACCTTAAGCCGTACAGGATCTGATATTGCACGGGCGATCAGGGTGATGTATTCTATTCTCTGATCATCAGGCAGTAATTCAATGATTCCGTCGATTCCACCTTTTTCTTCGAATTTACACCTGATCGAATCTGGTATTTCTATTTCGTCCATAATTTCAACCTTTTTGAAATCCTAAGGTTTAATTACCATGGTGTTTCAATTATCATT
>MZXQ01000121.1:2795-3337 GCA_002926195.1 Candidatus Methanomarinus sp. HR1
ATAATGACAATTGAAACATTGTTGATGGCTGGCTTTGAAAGCGTAAAGGAGTATCTGGCACTGCATGTGTTGCTGTGTCTAATACCTGCATTCTTTCTTGCAGGCGCTATTGCCTCTCTTTTTTCCAGAGAGTCAGTGCTGCGCTATTTTGGCGCTGATGCACCCAAATACATCTCATATAGTGTGGCATCTGTCAGCGGTGTGCTCCTTGCAGTCTGTTCCTGTACAGTACTGCCCCTGTTTGCCGGTATTTACAAACGTGGTGCTGGCATCGGTCCTGCTACGACATTCCTTTTCTCTGCACCTGCGATCAACCTGCTCGCTATTGTTTACACTGCAAAGATCCTTGGTTTTGAAATAGGTGCTGCCCGCGTTGTGGCTGCTGTGAGTATGTCCATTGTCATAGGACTGGTTATGGCAATGATTTTTAAAAGCGAGGATAAAGCCAGAGTCAGGGCTGTGACGTCTGCACTGGAAAATGAGATTAACCCTGTACACCAGGCAGGATTGTTCGTTCTTCTTCTCGCTATACTTGTGCTTGG
>MZXQ01000121.1:3346-3658 GCA_002926195.1 Candidatus Methanomarinus sp. HR1
AAAGTGGTTTGATGATGAACAGATACACGACTGGATGCATGAGACATGGGATCTCACAAAGAAAATATTCCCGCTCTTGCTGGTTGGAGTATTCTTTGCCGGTATGATCATTCAGATTATTCCTTCCGATCTTGTTGTGCAATTTGTTGGAGGTAACTCGGTGCAAAGCAACTTCATCGCTTCGGTAGCCGGGGCACTCATGTACTTTGCAACACTTACAGAGGTCCCGATCATCGATTCACTCATGAAACTCGGTATGGGAACAGGACCTGTGCTCGCTATGCTACTGGCAGGACCTGCACTCTCGCTTCC
>MZXQ01000004.1 GCA_002926195.1 Candidatus Methanomarinus sp. HR1
GTAGTAGCGAGTGATACTATAACAGGGAACGAATGGATAAATTACAATGATGAGATCATTGTTACTGTAGTCAATACCACCGGTTATAATAGGACATGGATCAATGAGAAGGATAAACCAAGAGCAGAAATAGAAGTATGTTTTAAAGCCGTACCTGAACTTCAGTTATCAATTTCAATTGATAAGGAGGTATATGGTCCCAATGATCATGTGATACATACTGAAGTGACAGTAAAGAATACCGGAACATGGAATATCGAAGATGTAGAACTTAATATTCAAACAAATGGATTGCAAACATCAAGAGATCGAAAATATAATTATGATAATATTGCAAAACGCCGCTCGGAAAAAGAAGAATTTTATCTTAAGATTCCCAATTTAAAGGAACAACGAACATATAATATCACATCTACAGTATCTGGTAAGAGCTGGGACGGAGAAAAGATCACTGCTAATACATCAAGATCAATTACAATATTGCCGGGCTGGAAGATACTTGGGATAGAAAAAAATGTAACCGAATCTGTTTATCTATATGGTGATCACATTAAGGATCATAATATTGTCTATAATAATTATGCTAACAATTCAAATATTTCAACTGATTCTATCGCATTGGTAACTCTTGAGATTTTCAATCCCGGATTAACAGATATTAACGGTATTGTACTTACGGACTATCTTCCTGAAAACTTTGTACTTGATGACAATTCAAGTCTGTACTGGGAATTCAATCTAAGTTCCAAAAAAAAGAAGGTGTTTTCATATTCAATGAAACCCCTTTCTCATGGGATATATACTGTCCCTGATGCTGTGGCCAACTGGAGCATGGATGAGAAACAATATAATGCTACATCAGTTTCGAATCAATCGCAGATCATTGTACATGCAGCATACATCAACCTGACTAAATCCACAGACCAATCCTACATAAGTCCGGGAGATGAAGTAACAGTAAGTGTGAATATCAAGAATACAGGCACTATTCAAGCTATAGTCAACGTAAGCGATACAATACCGGAAAATGCAATTTTATCAAACAGTAGTATTACACGATTAAAAAGAGTTATTTTGCAGGAAGGCGGCAGTCAGCGTCTCGTTTATCGAATAACGATAAATTCGACACAAGATATGCTGCTGCCGCCTGCTAATGCTAATTTTTCAGATATATATGGTTATTCTGGTACGACTGCTTCCAATACTGTAACAATCTATGTAAATGAAGCTTATAATACTGAAAATACAACTCAGGCAATAGCCAACCAGACTGAAGCACCAACTACCGGAATATTTTCTATGATTATTGAGTTTATATCCAATTTATTCTCTAATAAGTCTGTGGCAGAATAAACCACATCTTCATATCTTATAATTAGGAGATACAGTCATTACCAGTACTTTAGACTTACGCAGAACCTTTTCAGTAACACTTCCTGTCAACTTCTTAAGCCCTGTCTTTCCATATGTACCAATAATGATCCTGTCCACTTTCTTTAATTCAGCCGCTTCCACTATACATGCGGCCGGGTCTCCGTTTTCAATGATCGTGGTAACATTTACGGCATCGATCCCATGACCCACCAGGGCATCCTTACATTCATTTAATAGTTTTTCAGCCCCTTCCTCCATCCACTTCTTCCTTTCCTGTCCTGTAGTAGCGATCACATGGATTAAAATAATCTCGACTTTATGATGTCTGGCTATTGATAGGGCTACTTTTGCAGCCTTTTTAGAGAAATCCGATCCATCTATAGGTACAAGAATCTTCATTTGGGATCATCTTCCTGTATCCGTCGCATTATAATACCTTCAGCCACTTTAGGCAAAAAAAGAGTGGATTTTTGTGGGAAATTTTTCATTTCTACATGGGCCTTATATTCAACATCCTTTATTGTAAGTGGTCTCATTAAAAAGGCTGCATTGAATCCCTGCCCATCAACCTTCAAGGCTGCATCCGACACACTATCAGTAAAAACTATATTATCTTCTTTATTTCCGTCAATACAGGGTTCGATTATCCATTCATTAAGTGAAAGATAATCAAGCCCTGTCTTTTCACCTAATTTGTCAGAAAGCTGTATTACTTTATCCCTATGTGCCCTGATCACCGAAAAAGTCTTTTTATTATAAAAACCGATTCTCACATCGAATTTATCATCCTTTGTATGAAGAATCCGATTAAACTCATCATTTTGATCTCCTTTCCATATTATATTGAAGAACCGATCTAATTGAGTGTTCAGCATATCATGATTATAGTTCCTTATACATCTATGCCATGGGAGCAGTAGCAATGCACGATCTCCTCCTTCCATTAACATCATCATAGTATAGTCTATACCATCCTGCTTACTAAGTCTTCTTGCAGCAGAAAACCGATGATGCCCATCCAGAATAAGTAACTTTTTATCTGACATTAACTCCTGGATATTTCGAATAACTTCAATATCACTGATCTCCCATAATAAATGCCTGGTATTGTGTAGTGTCAGATCAACCAGTGGCGGTCTATCATCTCTAAGTACAAGCTCTGGTCTTTTAAAACCGAGGTAATCCTCTAAAATAATATTAATATCATGTCCAGGCATATTGTATTCAGAAACAATAGGTGCAAAATTCATACGGCATGCTTTCATTAATTCAGATCGTTCAATAGAATTCTTCTCAAAGATATTCTCATGCCCAACTATATTGCCTTTTCCAGGGTGTTCTATTTTTACAAGGGCAACCAGACCAAATGCAAAATAGATATTCCGTTCCCCTGTCCCGGGAACATCCCGCATCATGTCATCCGGAAGACTGTACCTGATCCCATAAATATATAATGCAGGATGTTTGGATTCTTTAAGTATACCCTCTGTAAAAAGCCTGGTTAGATTTTTTTTTGCTTTATCAATGAACTCTACACTATCAACGCTATTATTACGTGTGGTTAAATGAATTATATTATTACTATTATTTCCGTAGTTGTCATATTCTGTTTTGTCGATGACATCGTAAACCGGGCATATCAATTTATTCAGATCAGGTATTCCCGGGTTTAGTATTGTTGTCTTAAAAGGTTTGATAATTACCATGTGTGGTACGTCCAGTGATTAATCATAAGTTGCATTTGATTAACTTAAAGACGATTATATAAATTAATTTATCGTATTTTATTTCCCCCCACCTCATCATCATGTGAGCATAGGTTTTAATACAGATGAGTGCCATATCAGTAATTACTCGATTTAATAATAAAACGGGGGTTTAAAAATGAAATCATTAGCTGTTATAAGAGCAGATAGTAATACCAAAGTAAACATAGCAATTCGTGATCTAGTAAGATATGGCCACATTTCTTTTGATGATAGTCCAAAGAAAATGGATCCACAGAAAGCCGATAAAGTACTTATGAACGTAATGAACACCAATTTAAGAAATACCTGCAACTCTGCAGCAGTAGTTCCTCTTGGTGACCATGCCAGTGCAGCCATAGGCAGGTTGAAGAAAATTCATCCTCCGGCTCACATCATCATTGTAAGTCCAAGGCATTCTATGTATAGTAATCTTGTTAAAGATATTGACAATATGCCGGAAATGGATATCAGAGTTCAAGACGACGAAGATGATTTTGAATAGTATGATATACTAACAAAATCCGACTGAAAGGAAGATTTTGTTTCAAATTCATTTCCTTTTTATTTTTACAATATCTCCAAGCGTAGTTCCCTGTAATAAGGACCCATGCTCCATATCATCACTACTTGTTCTTTCTGTGAGTTTTATTCCCAGGGCATATTCAAGTTTCTTACGCATTGAATCTTCAGGCATAATCTCTGAGCGTTCTATCTTACGGATTAGTGAGGATTTCTCTTTTATATCCAGACCCAGTTCCTCTATTGTCAATCCTTTCGCCTCTCTTGCTTCACGTATTACCTGACTGTAATCAGAGATGATATCTTCATCCATATCTTTGAAAAAACTGCGTTTGGGCTTTTTAATAATAGGTGTAGGTGCAACTGGAGAAACTTTTCTTGATGATGGTACCCATCCATCCTGGGTTTTTCCATAATGGGCACATTTGGCACACACTTCAAGTTCAGTACCTTCTACTACTACCCTTCTTGGAGACCCGATAATTTCAATACCGCATATTTCACATTCCATTGAGAACCATTCCTTCGAAAAGGCTATATATCCTGTTAACTTAAATAATATTCGGAGAATAACCATGTCAGAAGTTCTGGAAGATAATTCAGTAAAAGAATCTTTAATCAATATCACAACAGACCTTGCAAGTGATGATTTTTCAAGGTATTTAATAGACCGGATGCATCAACTCGAACAAAGGAACCTCTTTCTTAAAGAACAACAATTAAAAACAGAAGCTGAAAAGCGTAAGGCAAATTCTCAAAAATTGAAGTTTGAACGGGAATTAAGGCAGCTTCGCAGTGAAATGGAACGTTTGAAAGCAGCCCCTCTTATTGTAGGTACGATAGTGGATGTTCTGGAAAATGATAAATTGATCGTAAGAAGCAGTACTGGCCCACAGTTCATAGTAGGTCTATCCAAATTCATAAAAGAATCCGAATTGGAACCGGGAACACAGGTTGCAATGAACCAGCAGACTCTGGCAGTAATAAGCATCCTCCCACCATCAAAAAGTCGTTTGATACGTGAAGTTGAATTGGTTAAATCGCCCGACGTGGACTATTCCCAGATCGGTGGGCTCAAAGAGCAGATCAGAGAAATTAGAGAGGCAGTAGAATTACCATTAAGCAATCCTGAAGCTTTTGTAAGGATCGGTATTGATCCTCCGAAAGGTGTATTGCTGTATGGCCCTCCGGGAACAGGTAAGACCATGCTCGCAAAGGCCGTAGCTAAACATACCGATACCTGTTTCATTAGATTAGTAGGTTCCGAACTTGTTAAGAAATATATCGGAGAAGGGGCCCGGATGGTCAGGGAACTGTTCAAACTTGCCATAGATAATGCTCCCAGTATAATTTTTATTGATGAACTTGATTCAATTGCAGCTAAACGGTATGACGGAGCTACAGCAGGTGATCGGGAAGTGCAGCGTACGTTAATGCAATTACTGGCTGAAATGGACGGTTTCAATCCGAGAGGTGAGGTTAGACTTCTGGCAGCTACAAACCGACTTGATATCCTTGATCCGGCAATACTTCGTCCTGGGCGGTTTGACCGGTTTATTGAAGTTAAACTACCGGATGCTGATGCCAGAGAAAGCATTATGATGATCCATTCCCGCAATATGACACTTTCAAAGAATATTGTTTTTAAATATCTGGCAAAGATCACCGATGGATCCAGTGGTTCTGACTTAAAGGCTATAGTCACAGAAGCTGGTATGTTCGCTATCCGGAATGAAAGAGAATGTGTTGAAGTCGAGGACATGGAAAATGCTGTTACAAAAGTACTGAACCATAGAAAGAATTCCAATCAAATTGTAGAGAATATGTTCCAATAAGAATTAACATGGAAGGGGGAAAAGTAATATGAGCACATTACAGGAAATGTTAGAAGAAATCCTGAATGATCTTGAAACAACAGGCATCATTAAAGCCTCTGCGATTATTTCCCGCAATGGTCTTAAAATGGTATCTAACACAGCTGAAGATATGGACAGTGAAGCCTTTGCTGCCCTTTCTGCCATTCTTCATATATCTGCAGAATCCACTATTGATAAACTTTGCAAAGAGATTCCTAAATTCATTTTTGTTCAAACCGATCAACATAATCTGATCACTTACTCAGGTGGTCCGAATGCTTTGATCATAGTATTAACAGACCATGAATGGAATATTGAGCTTATTTTAGATAAAATAGAAAAAGCTGCAGATAAAGTGAAAGAGCTTGTATAAGTATTTTATCACATTCATCCAAAGATTTTATTATCAAACACTTATATCAAGAAACCTGAATAATATGACAACAAAATATGAGTACATCACTAACCTCGATTCAAAATATGTATTTCAGAATTATACGCGCCAGCCTTTAGCTTTAATACGGGGAAAGGGTGCAGTAGTGTGGGATACACAAGACAAGGAATATATAGATTGTGTTGCCGGTATTGCAGTTAATAATATAGGGCATTGTCATCCATACGTCATTGAAGCAGTAAGTCGCCAGATATCTGAGCTTATTCACGTCTCCAATCTGTATTATAATCAAAAACAACCGGAACTTGCAGCAAAACTTGTCCAGCTTACAAAGATGGATAGGGCATTCTTCTGTAATTCAGGGGCTGAAGCAGTTGAAGGGGCAATTAAACTGGCTAGAAAAGCAACAGGACGTACTGATTTTATAGCTGCTGAGAACGGATTTCACGGGCGGACAATGGGTGCTTTGAGTACCACACATAAGCAACAATACCGCACACCATTCGAACCACTCATTAAAAATGTGGATTTCGTGCCTTATAATGACATCGAAGCATTAAAAGCTGTTGTAAATAAGAACACTGCAGCAGTTATGCTCGAACCTATCCAGGGCGAAGGTGGGATAAATATACCTGACAACAAGTATCTGCAGGCTGCCAGGGATATATGTGATGATTCAGGAGCACTATTAATTTTCGATGAGATCCAGACGGGATTCGGGAGGACCGGACGCTGGTTTGCATGGGAACATTCAAACGTCAGACCTGATATAATGACAATTGCAAAGGCAATGGCTGGTGGTCTGCCCATGGGCGCCATACTTGCTAAAGAGCAGACAGCTTCAAAGATGCAAAAAGGCGAACATGGAGCTACCTTTGGTGGTGGGCCTCTGTTATGTGCAGCCGCACTGGCAGTATTAAAAGTAATTGAAGATGAGGACCTGATAGCAAAGTCTGCTAATATGGGCGATTATCTCACAGACAAACTGAATGAAATCGGATCAGACAATATTAAAGAGATACGCAGTAGGGGTCTTATGATAGGTATCGAACTTGCGATCAAGTGTGCACCAGTTGTGGACTATGCAAGAGCTAATGGTGTATTACTAAATTGCACATCTGATTTTGTACTTAGACTGGTTCCTCCACTGGTAATTACCAGTAAGCAAATCGATCGTGTGGCCGAGGTCATAGAAAAAGGTATTCAAGAGGCAAAATGAGACACATAACTGATCTTATTAAGAGTTCTATTAAAGATATTAATGAATATGTACCAGGCAAGTCAATAGAAGAAATTGCGACGGGTTATGGAATCAAACCGGAGGATATCATCAAACTTGGTTCCAATGAGAACTCAATGGGTCCGTCTCCTATGGCAGTAGAAGCTGTACGCTCTTGCTCTGAAACTATTAGCATATATCCTTCACCGGATGCAGGAGAACTTCGTAGTGTACTGGCAGAATACGTAGGATTTCCTGAAGATAGAGTGGTCATGGGTGCCGGTATGGATGGTGTAGTAGATACTCTAATGCGGATGTTCATACAACCAGGTACT
This sequence comes from Candidatus Methanomarinus sp. HR1, assembly GCA_002926195.1. Lineage (GTDB taxonomy): Archaea > Halobacteriota > Methanosarcinia > Methanosarcinales > Methanocomedenaceae > Methanomarinus. The sequence goes on from MZXQ01000004.1 coordinate 7,446, forward strand.
AAAGCGCTTATTTCCACTCCTACTTTTTCATATTATGAAATAGCAGTAAGAGCTCAGGGAGGTACACCTGTATTCATAAGACGCTCGGCTGATTTTAGTATAGATACTGATGCAGTAATATCTTCTATAGATTATTCTACTAACATGGTATTCCTGTGCTCACCTAACAACCCCTCAGGGAACAGCATACCTGAAAGTGATCTAAGGGAAATATTAGACCGATCAGATGCATTAGTATTTCTTGATGAAGCCTATGTGGAATTTGCCAATATGCAGCTTACACATCTATCCAATGAATATGACAATCTCATAGTCGGACGCACTTTGTCTAAAGCTATGGGTATTGCCGGGCTTAGAGTAGGGTATGGCATTGTTCCTGAGTGGATATTCAGAGAATATATGAAAGCTACCACACCGTTTGCTATAAACAGGATCGGAATAGCGGCAGGACTGGCTGCCCTTAAGGATGTGGAATATAGAAAAAAGACCATAGAGAATGTACGTATTGGCAGGACATTCCTCAGCGATCATTTATCTTCTTACTGCCATGTATATCCCTCTGAAGCAAATTTTATAATGTTAGACGTTTCACCGAAAAAGAGCAGTGAAGTATCCAAAAGAATGTTAAAAAAAGGAATCATTATACGTGACTGTAAGTCATTTCGGGATGCGGGCGAGCATCTGATCAGGATCACAATAGGAACTCCTGATCAAAACAGGCGGGTTGTGGATACATTAATTGAGATACTGCAGTCATGATCATTGCATTGACAGGTACTCCTGGTACAGGCAAATCCTCAATATGCAGATATCTTCACACAAAATTTGAGATCATTGATCTCAACATGTATATAAAAAAGGAAGGATTGCATTTTGGACAGGATGAGCCCGGAGGTTCTTTGATTGCTGATATGGATGCTGTGCAGAGCCGTATGGATGAACTGCTCAAAAATAATACCGTAACAGTAATAATTGAAGGGCACTTATCACATTATCTCAAAGGTACAGATGCAGTCATTGTGCTGCGGACAAGACCTGCAATCCTTACCCAACGCCTCAGAGCCAGGGGATATCTACCTGAAAAAATAAATGAAAATATTGAAGCTGAAGCACTGGATGTGATATTGATCGAATCAGTAGAACGACATCAAAAGGTTTTTGAAGTGGAAACCAGTACAACTACTCCCAAAGAAGCCTCACAGGTTATTCATCCATTGGTGTTACAGCTGGAAGCAGGAAATATGGTATCTCTAAACGAATATCTTCCAGGGCGCTTTGACTGGAGTGAGGAGGTATTTCTTTGACCCTGAATAAATACAGATCTTATGTGGATTTCATTCTTGAACCTTCAGCGGCTTTTCTTATCCGCATTGGATTAACACCCAATATAGTTTCTGTACTTTCCCTGGTGTTTGCGATCTTGGCAGGAGTTTGTTATTATTTTTCTTATTTATACCCTATTGACAAATTAGTATACTTAATGTGCGCTCTGGTGTTTGTTATGCTGAACTCTTTTACTGATGGCGTTGATGGTGTTATGGCAAGACAGAATGGTATGCAATCGAATAAGGGAGATTTTCTGGATCATGTTATCGACCGATATGCTGATACTATTATTATTTGTAGTATATTTTTTGCTGGCTATGTACACTGGATGATAGGTGTTGTGGCTATCACGGGTGTTTTAATAACCAGCTATATAGGTACTCAGGCCCAGGCAGTAGGAATAGAGCGGGATTACGGTGGGATTATGGGACGAGCTGACCGTTTGTTTTTTATTTTTATTGCCAATATTGTGAATATCATATATCCTCATGAGATATATGGTCTGGAGGCGTTGGGTTTGGTAATTGTGATAATAGCTATTACGTCTCATATAACGGCTATTCAGCGGTTCTTTCATATATGGGGCGTGGATGAAAGGAAATAACACATCACTCTGAAGTTCCTACAACTTCAATTTGATCAATATCATTCACAATAATCTCAGGCGAACCTTTATGTTCTTCTATCTTTCCTGTGACCCTTACCTTCTTGTTCTTATAAAATATATCAGGACTTTCAGGGAATTTATCCCAATCATCTGACCATATTAATGCAGTAAAATAACCTATGTAAGGGTCATGAAAATTAAGAAAAATAATGCTGCTATCTGTGTTTGTGTGCTTATATGTTCCTACAATAGTACCTTCGACTGTCTTTATTTCCCCTATATATTTCGAAGCATCCTGATAGGAAATAACCTCCAAACCCAGGGTGTCAGTATTAAAAGAATATGATTCCTGTATTGGAACTGCCGACCACATCATGACCTTTTTTTCCATGGCTTCTTTTTCTGCATCTGCAATAAGGTGCTGATATCTAATGTCTGGATCAAATTGCTTAGCTATTGCAAGCCCGTTTTTGACTATTTGTGCATTGATAAACTCTCCGTCGAACCAGATATATCTCAGTGATCGTCCGTATTTATCTTTATCAGTAACATCACTCTCAAGTTTTATTTCTTGATAAAGGATCTGTTTTGTCAGGTATGTTTTTGATTCCTGATAATACTCTTCATCTGTTTCAGGTGCATCAATGCCTATTAAACGGACCCTTTCTCCACCTGAAATGGTTATTGTATCACCATCTACAACCTCTGTGACCATAACTTCGACAAGGCCTGGTGAGTGCGTTACCTGTTCAGTGTGTGATTCTTCTTCCTGGTCATTGATACATCCACATAAAAATGTGATCATCATACATAGAAGCAGAATAGAAATGGGTTTTATTCTGGATATTTGAAATAACATTTGTATTGTTTTATTAAAAAACTAATATAAATGTTTTGCTATGATTGAATGGATATGATTTAATTAATAGTGAGACTTTTCAAAAATAAAGAACAAAATCCTCCCTTCGGTCGGATTTTCTTGAGTACATCAAGTTATACTTGATATACTATTAAAAAGTCTCCTAATTGTTGATCAGTTACTATCCCATCTCACCTACTTCATACCTCTTTCTATCCTTTAATTCCTGCTTCTTAGAATTATTCCACCCGCTCACTGCCTGTATATATCCTGTCACTCTTGAAAGTTGATCAACATTCTCAGAACCACAGTTCGGACACACGTCCAGCAGTCCGCCAGCTATATGGAAATCATTCATGCAAATAGTCATATCTTTGGTAAATGCAAAATATCCTACCTGTGTATTTTTAGCAATGTTCATAGCAAGCTCTTTTAACCCACGCGGGTCAGGATGTCCTTCTCCCATAAAAATATGCAGGATATTCCCGCCATCTACTATTGGGAAGAATAGATGCTCTATATCTATCTTATCAGGTAACGAGATATTTGCACCAGGTGGTATGTGAGTTCCATTAGTATAATATACAGGAAGATCGCGTGTCTCATTGATCATAGCCAAACCAGCCTCTATATCTCCTTTTATCACTTTTTGTGCAAATTCACGGTACTGCTTATTAAGTAGATCCGATACTGCAAAACGCTGACAGGTAGTCTCAGCCGGTGTTCGGGCTAAAGCGATCTCGATATTATTTTTTTCTGATAGTTCTTTTGCATAGAATTCCATCTCGAACATGGCCCGAACAGCCAATTGTCTGGCATTCTCATTCTCATGTATCTGGTATCCTGTATGGTGCTGTATCATTTCATTGATACCTACCACACCAATAGTATATACCAGTCCTTCAAGATCCACAGATATAGTACCTTTTTTTCCTGTAACAGGATCCTTGGGCTGCTGGGTGGCAAACGGCATTCTTCCATTCTTTATAATATGTTCCATCCAGTATCGTTTGATCTTGAACAGTTCTATTGTTGTATCCATCAACCTCTTCAAATTCTCGAAGAGGAGATGGTCGTTTCCCTCTGCCTCATACGCGGCTCTGGGACAGTTAAGTGAAATGACCTGCCATGCACCCATGGAAAAATGCTGGCCGTTTTTGAAAATTAATTTATCCTCGAAAGAGGAGTCTTTTTCAATACTTGATGAGAAATTGTAGGCACAGCACTGGTAACACGATATCCCCTCACCCGCACCACGGTATTGAGGAAGCTGATTATCAAAATACGGTGTACCGAATTTGGCTGCCAGTTCAAATGACATTGTATAGAGATCTTCATAAGTTGGTAGTTCAGGGTGGTGGGCATTGAACTGCTCATCCTCTTTTATAAAGTCCGGTTCAATACTGATCTCTGGTTTTGGGAAATTAAAGGGTTTACCCCAATAGTCACCTTCAAGCATAATATTCATTAAAGCTTTAAAACCTAACCTTACTTCACGTTCGAACTCTCCGTATGTCCGAAGAGGCGCTTGATTTCCATTCCATACGCGTCCCTTATAGACTACAGGTTTATCGCGCCATAGTTTGGGAACCCCGGGGGATAATTGTACGGACGAAAATACCAGCTGGCCCCCTCGTGCCACCATCATCTGGGTCATCTCATACACGAACATCTGCATTAATTGTTCGATCTCATCATAATCCATCTTCTCAAAATAAGGTGCAATGAAGGTAAGAAAATTATAGAACCCCTGCCCACCTGCAAAATTCGTCTGGGCACTTCCCAGTGCTTTAACTGCATGTAAAATGGCAACTTCAGCCTTTTTAGCAGGACCGGCAACGCTGGCTTTTGTTCCTGATCCGTCAGGCATCAGCCCGTAATAAAGGAAATACCTTAAATCCCAGTCCTGGCAGAAGGCCCTGGTACCCAGATATTCCAGATCGTGAATGTGAATATCACCATTTAAGTGACTGTCTGATAGGTGAGGTGGTAAAAGCAGTAAATACTGCTCTTTTGAGATCTTATCAGCCTTTTTCTTGTGAGATGTCTCTGCATTCTCCTGTAAGTTAGCATTATCATTAGCTTCAAATCCTGTACCAATATCTATCTTGTAAGCATCATAGACCGGAGTACCTACTCTGGTGGAAATGTTTCTCCATTCAGGATGCCCATGTTCAAGCAATACGACATTTACCAGTTCTCTTACCAGTGGACCTGATAGGAACTCCACCTCCATCTTACGGATCCTGTGTTCTGTCTCCTTAGCTATCTCCTGTGCAAGTTCTTTAGTGATCGCTGGTTTGTCATAGAACATCTCGCTAAGAACTGTCTCTTTCATTAACTGGTTTACTATAGTATTCCTGTCCCAATCCAGTAAGTGGCCATCAGTGGTCCTGACCTTAGGTATTATAGAGATCTCTTCACCTGTTAAGGTCTGCTGTATCTGGTTTTTTTCATGATCTATTGTTAGATCATCGATCAGATCATCAGTATACTGCTTTGGTATTATTTTTTGTTCTTGATATTGCCGCATTTCTTCTCAAATCTCCTTTATCTGGCTGATTATTTGTTCTACTTTGTGCCTGTCTATGGCATCATTATTATCTTCAAACAATTCGTTGGTTGTATAGAAAGTATTCCGAATCTGAAGCACTGGTGCTGACATAGTAAATACATTGTTCATAGTCAGTTCCGTTAGAGCTTTCGGAGTGCTCATATCCATTTCATTATATGTGATTTTTGAGCTCTTTAGTATCTGTTTTAGTGTCTGGCAATTTGGGCAGATCTTGGTAGAATATACTGTTACTTGTGACATATGTTCACCCCATAAACATGTACTTTGTTTCAAGTATGTATAACTTTTTTCCTAACTAGGTTTGAATGTCATAATTTATCATTAATTACCAGATGTGTTTCATCCATTACCAACTCTGGTAACAACAAATGGTGTAATGTGTTTGGGTAAAAAAGGGGGTGGATTAGCATAACGAATTGTTCTTTAACAGACCCGGTAACAATCGCCGCTTGCACTGGAAATACTCATGTATAATCTATAAAATGAGGTTAATTAATTTAGTCCCTATCGATTTGAATTAATTATATTTAGAATTCAAGAGGAAGCTCAATTTTATTTCCAGTTGATTTTGCCTGATCAGCGAGTTCGTATGCTTGATTGTACTGGCGGGCTATAACTTCCCACGACACAACGTCATTTAAATATTGATTAAGGTTCTTACTAAAATCATTACGAAGTTGCTCATTACATGCCAGTTCGACTACATTATCCTTAAGCATCTGTTTGGAATTGAATAAAAGTCCTCCTTTGCTTGATAATGTCTGGGCAGTTAATCCTTCCATCGGTGCTGTTGTAATAAATGGTTTATTCAGTGCAATAACCCGTGCCAGAGTACCTGATTGTGTTTCATCAAGAGAAGGTATTACTATAAAATCACATACGGCCATGATTTCATAATACGGATCACCAAATGGAATAAATTCATAAAAATGAGCCAGTCCCTTATTTTCCAGTACTTCTATACCGTTCTTATATTTCTCGTAATCCTGCTTATGGTTTACATCCCTCATTGTACCGGCTGCCAGCAGGTCCCATTCCACACCTGTACGCTCATCAATCTCTTTAACGATCTCTTCCCACATATCAGTAAGTATATCCCAGCGTTTATTGGATTGTATCCAGCCTACCAGACCTACCAGGTGATTGCTGATATATGGATACTTATCAATCCCTATCTGTTTTCGAAGTTCAGGGATCTTTTGTGTCATCCATAGTTTATCAGGCCTGGCCCCGTGGGGAACTATCATGATATTACGCGGGGTTTTCCATCCGTATCCTGTAAAGGTCCAGTTCAATCTCCACTTTTGATAATTACACTTGAATAGTACTAAATCCGCACGCTCACACATCTCATAGATGAAGTTCGCTTCATCATCCCTGAGCCGACCATGGATCGTATGGGGCTCAACAATAGTAGGATATTGATTTATTGCATCCAGCAGATCCAGGAATCCTTTATTTATATCCCCCTTTCCCCTGTCATCATGATATTCGTATAACCCATATTCATGTTCCAAATGTATTACATAAGGGTCTAATTCAAGTACTTTTTTATATACAGCCTTCCACCAATCGTGTTTTGATATATCAATGATCGGAAAAACTCCCTCGCCCTTACCGTCTGTATGGCTTATGACAAATACATCCCTATCAGGGTTTGCTTTTTTTATAAATTCGCGTGCTTCTTCACAGAATGTTGCAATACCACAAAGTCGTGGAATATAGCTTGATATCATAACGATTGGACGTTTATTTTTCATAATCAGGTCCCCTTCTTAATTATTAGAACAAAATCCTCCTTTCAGTCGGATTTTCTTGAGTTGAACAATAATATGCAGGATATATAATAAGCATATGGTATGCCAAAATACCAAAGCAGGTTTTAACAGGATAAGATTAGCATAAGGGCTAAATAGAAATAATAACACAATTGAATAATGTCAGGTTCAGGTAAATCCTACCGGTGGGAGGGTCTACTTGTATAAAGGAGGATTTTTGAGTAATAATCTTCGGCATAGACATTGCAAAGGGCTCTCCATGGGCTAAAAAATCTCCGGTATATGCCGTAGTGGTACACAGGGATGACCGGGTAGAACACTACCGGATGATCACGCTACATAAACTCATAAGAATGATCCATCAACTGAAACCGCATATACTGGCTATAGATAATATCCACGAACTCACTCGAAACAGACGCGATCTGATATCATTTATGAGAAGACTTCCTGTAGGCACTAAGCTGGTTCAGGTAACAGGAGGTGAACAATTGGAATCCCTGGCAAAACTGGCACGCAACCACGGTCTATCCTTTGATAAATTTGACCCGATCCAGGAAGCTGAAGTATGTGCAGCTTTAGCATCCATGAATGTAGGTGCAGAGGTTAAGGTCTTCCAGGACAGGACTAATATCAAAGTAAGCCGTGCACGATCTCCTGGAAGAGGTGGATGGAGCCAGAACCGCTACCGCAGGAAGGTACATGGCAATGTCAGAATGAAAGTGCGAGAGATCGAGGATGTGTTAAAAGAACTCAACAGAGAAAAGCACATCAACTTCACCTCAAATATTATTAAAGGATTCGGTGGATATGTACGTGGAGAGTTCCAGATAGATGCACCTCGCAACCAGATTCCTGTAAATTCAGCAAAATACGGGGATGTCAGGATCAAAGTATATGAAGTTGAACGGGATGCTATACAATTCAGACTCCTGTCAGAACAAAAGCGCAAATATGTAATTGTAGGAGTCGATCCCGGGACCACAACCGGGCTTGCATTGCTGGACCTTAAAGGCGATCTCATAAAACTCCACAGCAGCAGGAACATCTCTATTTCAGGGGTGATCGAAATGATCGTAAAATATGGCAGACCATTAATAGTAGCTACTGATGTTAGTCCTATCCCGGGAACAGTAGAAAAGATCCGCCGTACTTTCAATGCCCTGCCAGGAGAACCGGGCGAGTCGTTGACTGCAGTAGATAAGATAAATCTGGCAAAACCATACGGTTATAGCAATGATCATGAACGAGACGCGCTTGCTGCAGCAGCTCATGTCATCAGGCGGTATAAGAATAAATTCGATCAAATACGAAAAAAGATTCCTATACCAGTTGATCCGGATGAGAGTATAGCTCTGGTAATGAGGGGGGATACTATAGATAGTGCCATTGCGAAATTGACTGAACACGAGACTTTCCCGGAGGAGAAGGTGGATAAAAAAATATCCCATCAATCAGATGAAAGGATCAACCAGTTTAGCAGGACTATAAAATGTCAGCAGGAAACTATTGATAATCTTAAGATCTACCAGCAGGAACTCAAATCCAGGATTAAACAAAAAGATGATATAATTGCCAATCGCAATGAAAAGATACAATATCTTAAATCAAAAGATTATAAACAAATGCGAAGGGACAAAGAGATCAAGTTTCGTGAGAACAAGATACGCCAGCTTCAAAAAACAATAAAGGAAAAAAACCGGAAGGTAACTGCACTAAGTGAACATATAGATAAGCTCAAACAGGTAAGGAACCTGGAGATCAGCGGCCGGACCGTTCCTATAAAGATAGTCTCTTCTTTTACCAGAGAAGCTGTCATTTCCTTACAGGAAAAGTATGGTATTAATCAGGGTGATGTTCTGTTTTTTAAAAATGCCAGTGGTGGAGGACCTGCAGTTGTGGATCTTATGTTTCAATATGGTATCAGGGCTGTGATATTTCGGGGTGAACTTGCGCATAATGCTATTGAAGAATTATATAAGAAAGATCTACCGTTCTTCAATGTGACTTCACTTCATGTATATTATGTGGATGATTTTGGTGTAGTGGACCCTGATGAACTGGAAGATTTTGAACAGATGTTCTTTAATGATCTCAATAAGAGGAAGAAAAAGGAAAAGGAACAGCAGTTGGACAATCTGGTTGAGGAATATAAAAGTGAGAGGCGTAGAGGTGTGGTGTGATCAAGGTCAACCCAATAATATATCATCATTGAAGTATTATAGTGGGTTGAGAGAGGAAGAACGGCTGCCGGGTCATTATGACCTGAGGAAAGTCCCCCCACCGTCCGGAAGACACGAACGCCTGTAGTGGGCGTAGGACGAGAGTCCTGGCAGTTGCTGATTAAATCCAGCGGCTCATATGGCAACAAGGTTGCTGTATGATGGCACAGAAACGATACCGTACCGTGTTAATGCAATGATGCTTAAAAAGCGAAGGTCGCACGGGTTGCGGATGGAACGCGTGAATCCTCGTGGGTGCAAGCCAAATACGGGCAAACAGGCCTTTCCGGAGCCTGCCCGGAGTTAGCGCTAAGCCGAATGCCGTTTAGATGCGGATCACATCCTGAATGGGAAGTGCCGCACAAACAGAAGGGGGCTTATTCTCCTCACTCATTGCCTCTTGAGAACGTGCACACTTGCCACTTCTTCTTTGTTATTTATTGTTATACTATAAACAGTTTCAATAGTCGTAAGATGGGAAATAAGACGTTTTTCTAGTATACTGCTCATGGTTATCCTAAATATATTGAAGTTTATAGGAAGCCAGATTCAGTGAGATCATACTTACGATCATGCAGACAGACATTGAATATAGCAGTGTGTTAATAGGAATACTGGATAGCCCTCCTGAAGTAATGAAAATCAAACCTCCGATTATCGATGAAATAACAAAGGTTATAACCAGAGAACCTGCTGCACCACCTACAAGTGACCATGGATATTCAGCACCTCTATGTTGAAAAAAAACCGTGCAAACCGTGAAAAGTATTGCAAATATCAGAAGAACCACCGACGTGGGTAACGATATACCATTCTCAAACAATGAGATTATTCCCATTGCAATAATAATTATTGTAATAGACATGCCTGCTACTATCAATAAAGTTTTTAGAAAATCATTTTCCAGGCTTATTCGAACAAGACATCCCTCCGGTTTAAATATAATCCAACTAATATGTCGATCTGAAAGTTATTAATATTCAAACATGTATTAATATTTATTTATTTGCATTTACAAAAAAAATAAATCAGCTGATATAATTTATCAGCCGATAAAACCGATTAATGCATTGGAATTACATCAATGATAGAATTACTATTTCTTTCCACTTCACGAATCTCTATCACATCATTCTTTTGGCCTTGCGGTTCCCCATATGACTGGGGTCCCAGTATCTGGGCAGATTGAACACCTGTCATAATCGCCATAACCCGTACCCTACCTTCGTACTCCTTATTGATCCTTGCTCCCCAAATAACATTTGCATGACTATCCAGTTCATAAGTGAGTTCATGTGCGACCTTTTCTGCTTCCAATAACGTCAGATCAGGACCCCCTGTAATATGAACGAGACATCCGGTAGCTCCCATATAATCCACATCCAGCAGGGGATGGTTCAAGGCTGATCGTACTACTGCATCGCCTCTATCCTGGTTCCTGGCCTCACCGACCAGCATCACAGCTACACCACCGCAGCCCATGATAGTCCTAACGTCAGCATAGTCCAGGTTGATCAAAGAAGGCTGAGTTATAGTCTCACTAATACCTTTAACTGTCTCTGCGATCAATTGATCCATAACTGAGAATGCCTGCTCAATAGGAAGATTGGGTACATAGTCCAGCAGCCTGTTATTATCCAGGACTATCACTGTATCTGCTGCAGAGCGTAGTTCCTCCAGTCCCTCTTCGGCTTTAATTGCCCTTGCTCTTTCCACTCGAAACGGACTTGATACCATTCCGACCACTATAGCATCATTCTGTTTTGCGATATCAGCTACAACCGGAGCAGTACCAGTACCGGTCCCGCCCCCCATTCCTGCTGTAATAAAGACCAGGTCCGCATCACATAATACTTCTTCCAGTGTCCCTCGTGCCAGTTCTGCGGCTCTTCGACCTACTTCAGGATAACCGCCTGCTCCTAAACCTCTTGTCAGAGATTTTCCTACCAGGATCTTCTTATCAGCCTGGACCATTTCCAGGTGCTGTTTATCGGTATTAATAGCTATGGTCTCCGCACCACTGACTCCTATGTTATATAACCGATTTACTGTATTGTTGCCCGCTCCCCCACAGCCAACAATTACGATCTGTGGCTGTCCGAACTCATCACAGATCTGTTCTACCTGCGAGTTCTCTCTTAAAAGTTTTTCTTTGTCACTATTTTTTAGTGCTTCTTGTATTATTTCTTGCATCTGAGTATCCCCTCATTAAATTATTTGAGCTTTTAATTGATTATGTTATTTTTGTTGTTTATATTGTTGATGTTGTTTCCATTTGTTCCATTAATTGTAGATTACGAAGTAATTTATCATTGCGTTGATCTATAAACTCTCTTATAGCCGTCCTGATTGCTTCACTTGCGGATGGAAAATCTCCAAAATCAACCATCAGATCGATTTTTTTTAATTGTTGCTCAGGAAGTCTTATTGTTATTCGTTGCATTTTATTCACTCCCCACTCCATTTACGCCTCATTCAGTCATCCGTTTGACAAAAGTATGACACATGTCTGCTATATGTCGGCTAATTGTCTGCCTGAAGTATGACGTACGTATGCTATATGTCTGACATCAATTATATAAATAGTTTATGGATGAATCACACAACTTAAATATTAACAAAAATATATAGATAACCAAATATGTCAGAATACCATCTCAGGATAAGTGATATCCAGCCCGAAGACCGACCTAGAGAAAGGTTGATAAAATACGGTCCGTCCGGATTATCAGAGTCAGAACTTTTATCAATTATCCTTCGTATAGGCACTAAGGGTGAAAATGTACTAAATATGAGTAGCAGAATACTGTCATTATACAATATCCAGCAGTTAAGCCGTGTATCTTTAACCGGATTACAGCAGATACCAGGGATAGGTAGTGTAAAAGCCGCAGAGATAGTTGCACTGTTCGAACTTGCCCGCAGGCTTGAGAGTTTCACTGAAGAAGAAAAACCCAGGATCAGCAGTCCTGAGGCAGTATACCGTTTTATTTATCCGAAATTACGAGAACAGAAAAAGGAGTCCTTCATTGCCCTGTACCTGGATACAAAGAACCAGCTTATTCGAGAAGAAATAATATCAATAGGCAGCTTAAATGCAAACATAGTTCATCCAAGGGAAGTATTCAAGACAGCTATTGCAGAAAGTGCAGCTGCTATTATTGTAGCTCATAACCATCCCAGCGGGGACCCTGCCCCAAGCCAGAATGATATAGACATTACACGCAAGCTAATTGAGACTGGCCGCATAGTGGGTATAGATCTCTATGACCATATCATAATAGGGAATGGTAGATTCCTGAGTATGAAAGAACAGAACCTGATTTAAACAAAATCCTGTATTTACACTTTAGGTGATATCATTGCCCAGTCCAGCAGCATCCCATCAAGTGTCATTAAAACAATCTTATGTGTTCCGGAAGGAAGATCATAGGGAAGATCCTCATACCCGATAAAAAGTTCATCTTTCGGATTGATCACCGGGGGTTCTTGTTTGACTTTACCAAAAAAATATTTTTGTTTTGTTGTTAAATCCATTACAGCTACATTGCGCCATGCTTTTGCCTCTATAACATTCAGGACAATGCATTTTCGTTTGATCTTCTTGATCTCATCAGGTGTTTCACAATACATAAATATCACTTATAAACTTCAATGTTTGTTGATTACATAACAATTATATTAAAGTATCTCTTCTATCATGTCCCAATCATGTTCATAAATATGGGCACTGATGCTAACTGTGGTGATTGTACCTGCCTTAACACCTATTTCACTGGCAACATATTCCAGCAGTCCTGATAGCCCGTAAAGATTTGCCGGATAAGCACCTGCAAAATCATGACTCCGAAAAAGAGTCGTAAGATTCACCTGTCCATCTCTGATCTTGAAATCATCAATGATCATGCACGGCACTTCATCTACGTAAGTATCCACAGTAGGTATCCAGGTAACTGCTGTGGCTCTGCGAGTAGCTGAATTGTCTTTAAGTTTCTTGATCACATATTCAATCTGGTCTATCTGGTCGTTCCAATTACGCAGACGCTGTCCATAAGTATATTCAAAATCAGCTACATTTTCACCGGTGATCAACTGTTTAGCATATTCCTCAAGCCGCTGCTCATTCCAGGATATGTCCTTTGGGATCATATCAGTAAAAGGATCGCGTATGACTATCATCAAGTTTAAGAATTCTTTTATCTTACTGCCTCTTTCATCCTTAACTTCGTGACCATGGCCCCATATCAGGTTAAGACCCCGGTACCATGCATCAGTAATAGTATTAGCTCGAATTATTCTGCCTATGTTTAAAACCATATTTGTTTAATCCAACTCAAAGTAGTTAAATATAATGATATTCATAAAAAGTCTTAGATTGTGATTCTTATGGAGACGGAGTATATTAAGAAGCATCCTGCATCTGATACATTTATTATTAAAAGGCGTTCTTTCTTTGACAAAGACGTTATTCTAACGGGAAATGTCATAGTTGGTGCCGGATCGGATTTTTGGGGAGATTTAATTGTCGAAGGTGACATTGAATTAGGCAAAGGATCGATAGTGAAAGGCAGTATAACAGCTAAAAATGCAATTATAGGTCCTAACTGCAATATCGGTGGCAATGTTAAAGTTACCGGCAATCTTGTCCTGCTGGATGGAAGTGATATTACCGGTCTGGCTAAAGCAGAAGGCAATATGACAATAAGACCTCATGTTGTTGCCAGGGCAACCGAATGTGCAGGAGATATTGAGATAATGGGCAAGACAGATATTAAAAGTATCCGCTCAGGCCGTAAGGTCATTGCCAGAAGAAGTTGAAGTTCTTCTTTTTTTAATTGCTTCTGAGAAGTCATTGGCCCTTTTCTTTGCTATAGCATAAGTGAACATGAAATCTTCATTTAATACTATAGCAGCGTCTTTTAATAATTCTATGGGAAATGTATCTCTGGATAGATATGTCAGTACATAGGCTGATGTTATGCCAGCCTGGCTAAACTCATCCATACCAGGAAAGATCTTTGAAGTTTTATTAAAAGCTGATAACCATGGTTTCTTAAATGCCTGGGTAGGAATGAAATTTCCAACTCCCATCTGTTGAATTGCATTAACCTGAACGAGTTCATCACGTATTTTGTTAAATTTTTCTTTATCCCAATCTTCTATTGGATTACTTGATGTTTCATATTCTTTCCAGATGGATGCTAATACCTCTAATAGAAGGTCCTTTTTTTCTTCCAGTTTAATATTATGGAACTCTGCTTTAAAGTTGGGTGAAGTTTGTAGATATTGAATGTAAAGTTCTTTGAGTTTCTGCGAACAATCACCAGGGATCTCGTTTATAGTCTCAAGTATTTGATGTTCTCTATCACTCAGTTTTACTACAATCCATTTAACCATATAGTCCTCTTATTGGTATTGTTATTATTTATGTTAATTGGTTATTGAAACGTTCAAGTAAATTGCTTTCCGTGACTATAACATGTGTACAGTCGATGCTTTAAATGAAGCATATACAACACTCCCAACTTCCAGATGAAGGTCTTCCATTGAACGGCGGCTAATTATTACAGTGAGTGGATATCCACAGTCGACCTGTACCCTTATAAGCGTACCATAAGGCGACAGTCTGGTAACTGTACCCTTTATCAGGTTTCTTGCACTTGTCTTTACTGCAGTCTGTGATAATATGATATCTTCAGGTCTCAGGCAGACACGTACAGTCTTAGTCTTTTGCGTGTCGTATGTACTAATGACGTGTAAATTACTACCGTTTACATTTATAGTGGTGATACCTTCTTCTGATGAAGTTACCAGACCTTCAAGGATGTTTTCCATACCCACAAAGGCGGCCACCTCTTCATTCACAGGTTGGTAGAATATCTCCGTAGGGGTACCTACCTGGATCATACATCCTTTCATCATGATACCTATACGGTCCCCAAGCATTGCAGCTTCAGTCTGGTCATGCGTGACATATATAGTGGTCACATTAAATGTACTGATGATCCGGTGTATCTCATCTCGAAGTACCTCTTTTGTTTGTTCGTCGAGTGCACTGAGTGGTTCATCAAGTAACAGCACTTCAGGTTGAATTACAAGAGCCCTGGCAAGTGTTACACGCTGACGTTCACCACCACTGAGAGTATCAGGCTTACGTTGTTCAAAGCCTTCAAGTTTGGATATTGCTATTAATTCTCTGACCCTCCGGTCAGCTTGCGCACTGCTGATATTACGGTATTTCAATCCGAACCTGATATTCTCTTCAACCGTCAGATGGGGAAATAGCGTATAGTCCTGGAACCCGAACCCAATATTGCGCTTCTCAGGTACAAGGTCTGTGATATCTTTATCACCTATCATAATGCTGCCTGTAATAGTATGAAATCCGGCAATAGCTTCAAGCAGGATAGTCTTTCCCGCACCGGTCGGGCCCAATAGTACAAAGAATTCCCCGCTGTTAATAATAGCATTGATATTAATTAGTTCGAACTTACCCAGTGTACATGAGACATCATTAAAAGTTATCTGGCTCATCTTTGCCTCCCTGATAGATATCGCAATATGACAAATAAGGATAAGCACACAAGCAATAATATTGCTGCTATAGCGCTTGAACGTTCCAGTCCGTACTGAAGGAACTGATCTGCTATTAATACTGGTGCTGTCATGGCTATATTGGGTTCCATGGTACGGATATCCCAGAAAGATACAAAATATGCCAGGATATATACTGCTCCGAATTCACTTATCGAACGGGCCCAGGTAAGTATCATACCAGTTACAATACCACGTCTGGCAAGCGGGAGTGATATGCGCCTGAATACTTCGAACTGGCTGGCACCTAACGTACGTGCTGCATACTCCATGCGCTGGTTCACTGATTCAAAGCCTTCACGGGCAGAATTTACCATAAAAGGTGAAGAAACAAAGAGCATAGCCAGGATCACACCACTAAGAGTGCCAAAAAAACGAAAATCAAATTTATCATAGAACAGTCCGCCTATTATTTGCTGTCTTCCAAATACCATTAGCAGGCCTATACCGACAACCGTATGTGGAACTGCTAGCGGAAGATCAACTATGGCTTCTACTAATGACTTACCCCTAAAATTTTTACGGGCAAGTACATAAGCCAGTGGTGTACCCAGAATACAGGCAATAATGGCTGTTAGTAATGATGCATAGATACTAAGCCAGATAGCATCCCTTACACCAGGCATAGCCAGAGTATCTACCAGCGTAGGGAGATCATGTGAAAATATGATCTTTGCCAGTGGCAGTACTATAAATGCCAGCAGAATGAACCCAATCATTGAAAAAATGATAAAAGTCTTTTCAGTTCTTATTCTCATATTCCTTCAATATATGGGATTTAAGCTATAAAATGCACAGGGGTGCATAGAGAAGAAAGAACTCCATGAACCCACATGATCGATTTCAGTAACAGTCTATTTAATCTAATCAATTTATTTCTTCTACCAGTGGTTTGATATTATCAGGTACCAGGTCAATATCATTGGTCTTGGCAGGTACAATAGAAGGCTGACCATTTTTCTCCATGATCTGTTGACCTGAGCTTCCAAGGATGAACTCAACAAATTCTTGTGCTATTTCCGGGTGCTCTGCGTTAATAGGAATGGTAATTCCATATACAATAGGAGCTCCGTGTTTAACTGTACCGTCACTGAGTGGACATGTACCATTATTATAGAAATCCTTATGTTCAATTTCCGAAAGGGATAACTCCGGTGGTAGTTCGACAAATCTATATTCGTGCTGTACTGCTATTGAACGGTAGATGAATACATAATCAAGTTCTCCGGCGTCCAGTAGCGCAAGCAGGTCAGTCTCAGTAGAGCGTATATTTGTGGGTGGAGTGTTTTCTATCAGTTTCTCTTCAATGGAAGGGTCATTATAGAATTGAGACGAGAGGTTGTATACGATCACTGCCCGATATCCGCAAGGGTCATCATTTGGCTCTGAGTGAGCTACTTCCACACCGTCCCTGGTCAGAATCTCCTGCCAGTTATCAGTGGTGATTTCATCTGCATAGATACTATTATTATTGAATATTATTACCATCTTGTTCCTTGCAAAAGCAGCGTACCAGTCAGCATATTCAGGGAACATAAGAGTCTCAATTCCTGCATAGTCAGCTACTGCGATCACATCGGCAATCCGCCCAAGGTCAGTTACTTTTCGCATGGTTGCACGGCTGCCTTTTGGCTCTCGCAGGATATCGACATCAGGATGAGCAGCTTCAAAAGCTTGTTCTGCTTCATCTAAAGGCATTGATAAACTGCCTGCATGGAATATTGTTAATGTGGTTTTTGCTGCATCATTTTCGGATGTTTCTCCGGATGTCTCATTAGTTGTTTTTTCAGTACATCCTGATAATCCGATCAGTACTATTAGTAATAATATAGTAATTATCTTTAAATGTTTTTTCATTTTATTTCCACCTTTATTAGTTGACGAGATTGAACATAACACATTATTATTTATAATTTATGCAATCAATTTTAATTACGGTAATGTTCGTATCCACTTTAAATCTAAGGGTAATTAATACCTCTTTAAGAATCATGATAATTTAATAATTTTTTTATAGTATATCAAGTATAATTTGATATATCGAAAATGCTCACTCTGTTCACATTTTCTAATCTTCGGCTCTTTCGAGAGCCTCGCGAAGATTCTATGAATCTTTTAGTCTTCGGCTCTTTCGAGAGCCTCGCGAAGATTCTATGAATCTTCTAATCTTCGGCTCTTTCGAGAGCCTCAGTCAATAAAATTCGACCGAACGGAAGATTTTATTCAATAGACACATTCCAGTTTTTATTTGAAAGGGAAAGATATTTATATAT
>MZXQ01000003.1 GCA_002926195.1 Candidatus Methanomarinus sp. HR1
GTGTAACGTTCCACTAATATATATCACTACCGCTTTTCAGTAAGAATAACTCATAATCAACACGTAGAAGTAGAATAATTCATCGTAGTAGGATTTTATTGACCTAAAAATCCAACCCTATTTTGACGCCATAGCTATAAATCCACTACTTTCTCCCAACATCTATAAAAATATTAAACTAATAAATTCCACTATTTACCAATAAACTCTGAAAACATCTCATATACCTTACTTTTTTCCATAGCTTCCGCTATCTTTAAAAGATTAAACCTAAAATCTAAAATATATCAAGTTTTACTTAAACGACTACGAAGTACATCAATCCTAAATTTATTATATTTCATCAATAATTTTATAAATATTTTCACCGGAATTGCCTGTAATGATTCATATCCATATTTAATACACTGAATTATATCACTATTGGTTGCTGATTTTAATTCATATGCAGTAATATTAAGAACTGATTTTAGCAGGTTTAGGACATTAAAAAAAACACATTGGAGAATAAAATATAATGATCGCACAACAGGAGATTTTGAACAAGTTCCAGTAAATTGTCATTTATCACTTCAGCTTAATTGTCGGCTTTAGTTTTTTGTCTTGCACCTTCATCGCATTGAGCTTATCAGGCTGACGCTTGATCTAAGTTATTAATAGCCGCCACACCTCTTCTCTGGCACAGTTCGATTTCAGTGACTCCTGTTTTTTGTAGATCATCATGTGTGTTCTCATGGTCCCGGTGAAGCGGCCGCGAGCGGAAAAAATCCGCTGGTGATGGACAATCTAAACACACACGTCCTAGGATCGTTCTATGAAATATTTCAGCCAGATAAAACAAAGAAAATTTGGGACAGATTCGAGTTTGTGTACATCCCGAAGCATGGGATCTGGTTGAATATGGCAGAGATTGAGTTGAATGTGCTCACAGGACAGTGCTTAAACATGGATGAATAAAGGGAGGAAAAATTAGAGATATAAGAGGGAATTCCAAATCTCATGTTGCTATTCCGCCCATCATCACCTTCGGCTACATTTCATTGCATCGATCACACCGTATAGTACTACATTAGATGCAAATGATGGAGAACATGGTGTAAATTCCAAATTGATCATATGTTTCTTTGCAATGATATGAAGCATAGATCCAAGTGTGTTATTATTTTATATATACTTAACGAAATTAGTTGCATTTTGAAAAAAAAGTAAGTACTTGTAATTACACCCTATTTGTATTTACTAAAACCTGGTTTTCAATATTGCCTTAATAAATTGAGCTCCTGTTTCTTCCTTAAAGATAGGAAGTTCCCAGTCCTGAACGACCCTGTATCGTTGAGTTTTTGTTGTTTCATCAGTTAGCGGATTAACACCCTTCTTGATATATCCTTGTTTATACACCATTATTCCCCGCCGCTGCCATACCGGGGTCTTAGCCAGGTTAATATCATGATCCCATGCAAGTTCATGCAGTTTACCGGATTTAAGTCCTTTTAGCCTGTCGGCAGCCTCTTTAGCTGTTAATCCGTCATCCTTAAGAAGATAATATGCATATGAACTCATCAGATTTCGCCAGCATTCAAGCTGTCGCCAGTTAAAATAATCTACAATGTCGCTTTTATCAATTAAAATTACCCTTGAATCAAATGAAAGTGGTTCGGGGATGTTAAGATTAAGCACCAGTGCAGACGAAAAAAAACTGGGAATTATAGAATCAATTTTCTCCAGTCTGCCATTGAATGGTATATCTTTTAGAAAAAGCAGATTTACTTCATCTGAAAATAAATATGCAATCGATGGATTGATCCCGCTTTTATTGAAAAAATCAGTGGCAGAATCTACCATCCCTTTAGTAAAGCTAATGTCATACGGCTTGTGGAACTGCAGTTGATCAAGAACCCTGCCAAATCTTCTTCCATCTATTCTTACAATAGCTGCTGATGGTACAGTTAATTGTGAAAAGATCTCACGTTTTTTCATTCATCTTCAATTTTTTTTTTGAATTTTGAAAAAACCTGTTTAATAAGAATCACATCTCCTACTGCAGTTACCCAGCGGTATGGCAGAACCACGCCCTTACTTTCAGTGGAATCAAACATATCCTGGTTAATTTTTCCAATTGCCAGTCCTGATATCTTTGATTCGTTAGGATCTAGGATCACATCATCGACTCTACCTACATAGACACCTTTGTCTGTATAGACATTTACTCCAAATAAAGTTGATACTTCTGTACGCATTTATTTCCCTCACTAATTAATTACTTATCCTGAATTATTATATATTTTTGTTCTAGTATATCAAGTATGACTTGATATATCGAAAATGCTCACTTCGTTCACATTTTCTAATCTTCAGCTTCTTCGAAGCTTCAGTCAAGAAAATCCGACCGAAGGGAGGATTTTGTTCTAGTATATCAAGTAAATCCGGGCAATAGCGTGGATTTACCTGTAATAGATCACAGTCCTTTGGTTTTTACCATATCTGACTCAATATCATCGATTTCTGCAGTGAAAGTACTTGCGATCTCCTTAGCCAATCCTATAACATCTGCTATACCATGATCTTCGAGACAGGCCACTTCAATATCTGTGGGCGTTCCCTGACTTATTATATTTATACCCATATGTACTTTTTCAGACGATATTCCAGCCGAAGCGATACTGACAGTAAGTTTGCCCCCATCCACATAAATATCATCTCCGTTGCGAATAGATTTTACCCCGTACCCTTCCAGTACATCTTTGGTACTAACCACCAGCAAACGCTGTAAATAATATGCCAATCTCATACTGGCTGGTGAGTCAAAACGTTCTACAATAAAATGTAACAAATCCCCACCCTTTATAGCTTTATTATCCTGCAGGTCTTCCATATCCTTAATATTATGTGGTAGGATGTCCATAGCACCCCTGAAGACCACTATGCTGTCCCCGGCAATTCCTAACGAATATGCCCAGAGAGGTTTTATCTGGGAGCCATCATAATCTATTCTACCGGGTAATATCTCAATTTTCATAGTACTCTATTATAACTTTAAGGAAAATTCTAAACTACGGAAATATTATTATCACCATTATTATTAGATTCTATTTGCCTAAAAATATTTCCATAGACGACACATTTATTTCGCCTCTTTCAGAAGCAATCTTTTCAGTGGAAATAACAATATCCTTAACTTCTATATCCTTAAGGAACCTGTTTCTGGCCACTTCAGCAACATCAACTGCTCTGGATATTGCGCGACCACGGGATTTAATGATCACACTATCTGCTCCATTGTTGAATTGAGTTACCACCGCAAGTACATAGTTCATCACTGGTTTGTTACCTACATATACTATATCGTCATTTTCCATTATGCCACCTCGCTGGAAACAATATGCGTATAATAAGTTTAGTCAATTATATTAGATTTTAATCTACATATACTTAACTAAAAATCATAGTATCAAAGAGTTAGCATCCTTGCATCAACAGCAGCCACTCCATGAGAGTATACGATCAATGGATTGATATCAAGTTCTATTATATCAGGGTTCTTCCGTAGCATATGGGATAGTCCGGTAATTACATTAATAATAGCATCAATATCTGCAGGTTCTCGTCCTCTGGCACCTTGTAAGATAGAGCTGGCTTTGATCTCAAGGATCATATCACGGGCTGTCTCTCGATCAATAGGTGTTACTCTAAAAGACACATCCTTATATACTTCAACAAAAATACCCCCCAGACCAAACATGATCACATGACCGAACTGTGGGTCCAGCTTGACACCAACTATCACTTCAAGGCCGGACTTTGCCATTTTCTGTATTATTACTCCGTCTATTCTGGCTTTTCGAGCATTTTTTTTCACAGAATCCATCATTGTCAGGTATGCTTTTTTAATCTCCTCATCTGAGTTGAGGTTTAGTATTATACCACCAACATCAGTTTTATGACTGATATCAGGAGATGATATTTTCATAACAACCGGATAGTGTAGTGTATTAGCCGCTTCTATTGCCTCTTGCAATGAAGTTGCTGTAATTTTTTGCACAAATGGTATACCATATTCCCTTAAAATATCACATAATTGATCAGTGGTTAAGCTCATACTTTCACCTTCTCAAGGAACCCATTATGCTGTACAAGTGATTTTAAGGCAATTACTGCCCGCTCAGGTACAGGATAATTTGGCAAACCTCCTTTTTCAAGTATATCTACCCCGGCCCTGGTACCTGTACCTCCCATCCAGCAGGCAATTATTGGTTTGTTGCATTTGCCGCGATGTATGTCCACTATTGCTTGGGCCGGCAAAGCAGCATCATTGACAACAGCGTCCACATATATTACTATAAGGGCATCTATATTCGGATCGAGAAGCATTTGTTTTACTATACCATTATATACATCATATGTAGCCAGCCCGGCACTATCTATGGGGTTACGGGCAGATGCATATTCCGGAATATATTCCCGTATTTTTTGTCTCGTATAATCCTGCAGGGCAGGAATGATAAGACCCATGCGTTCACATGCATCCGATGCAATGATACTGGCACCACCACCATTTGAAAGTATGCCTACCCTGTTCCCATAAGGAGCAGGTTGAACTGATAAAGCCAGGGCTGAGTCAAAGAGATTCTCAATATTGTCCACCCTGATTATACCTGCCTGCTTAAATGCGGCTGAGTAAACCTCGTCTGCGCCTGCCATACTACCGGTATGAGAGAACACTGCCTTTGAACCACTCCGGGTGCGACCTGATTTTACGACCAGTATAGGTTTGGATATCTCTTTGGCAACTTTAATAAATTCACGCCCACGGTTTATCCCCTCAACATACATAGCGATCACATCGGTCTTAGGATCGCTGGCAAGGTAAGTAAGCAGGTCAACATCATCAATATTGGATTTATTACCAGTACTTACCACGATATGCAGACCGATTCCCATCTCCATGGTCCAGTCAACCAGTGCCAGCCCCAATGTACCACTTTGAGTAATGAATGATATGCCACCTGGTTCAGGTAGTCTTGAGATAATACTGGCATTCATACCTATATGGGCATTGACCACACCCAGGGTATTTGGCCCCACAAGCCTCATGTCGTATCTATCAATAATCTCCATCAATTTTTTCTCAGGTTCACGTCCTTTATCCCCTGTTTCACTGAACCCCGCAGTCACCATTATGATCCCCTGTACGCCCTTAATACCGCATTCCTTTGCAACCAAAAGTGCATGTGATCTGGGCACAGCGATCAAAGCCATATCAACAGGATCAGGAATATCCAGCACACTGGGGTAGCAGACCGTACCTAAAATGGTTTTTTCTTTTGGGTTCACTGGATATACATGACCCTTAAAACCGTTACTCAGTAAGTTCTTTAATAATATATTCCCCCATTTGTCTGGTGTGGACGAAGCTCCTATTATGGCAACAGATCCAGGTTCGAATATGGCCTTTAGTGTCAATATCTTTTACTCCCTGTATGTCATAGACTGCTTAACCCTGTTCATAGCTATGGACTGCGCAGCATTTCTTGGGTAAATATGCTGTTTATTAACCATCTTAAGCACTTCATTCGTATTTATCGTGATCGTATCTTTAATGCGTTCAAAAGCCTCTTTTTCCGTACCGCCTTGGTATTCTAATGAAGCTGTGATCACACCACCTGCATTCGCGATAAAATCAGGTATAACCAGTACTCCTCTTTCATGAAGTATCTTTTCCGCATCAATAGTTATTGGGATATTAGCACCCTGGACTATCAGTTTGACATCCAGTATATCAGCATTACTGGCTGTGATAACATCAGGTCTTGCTGCAGGTATGAAAATATCCGCATCAATATTGAAAAGGTCAGTAGTCTGAAGTTTTTCACCTTTTGTGTAATTGATCACTGATCCGGTGGTATTCTTGATCTTAATGAGTGTTTTTATATCCAGGCCCTCGGGATCATAGATAGTACCCTTTGAATCACTGGCTGCAATAAGGATAACACCCATTTCTGATAAAAAACTTGCAGCATGTTTCCCCACAGCACCAAAACCTTCCACTATAAGCCTGGCGCCTGTAAGGTTAAGATTGATGTTTTCTGCTGCAACTTTAGTACATATAGCAACTCCGAACCCTGTACTGCCTATCACATCAAGAGGAATACCTCCTAATTCCCGGGGCAATCCTACGGCTCTATCAATCTCGTCTTTGATATAAGCCATATCTGTTTCGCTGGTACCCATATCAGGTCCGGGGATATATTCACAAATATGTCTGATCTTTCTTGCAAAGGCTCTGATGATCGTTTCTTTGTTTGGTGATGTCGGATCAGCGATTATTCCGGATTTACCTCCTCCATGCGGCAACCAGGCCATAGCGTTCTTTAAGGTCATAGCACGAGCAAGTCTGGCAACTTCCTCTGTTGTGACCTCCAGAGACATCCTCGTTCCTCCAATGGTCGGACCAACTGCAGTGTTATCAACTACTACAATAGCTTTCAGACCATTTTTTTTATCAGATATATGTATTATTAGTTCAGGTCCCAGGTCATCAACCAGACTGAACATTTTTTTACAAATTTCAGAGTTCATTTCTATCCGTCCTATAAACAAAATCCTCGCTAACGCTCGGATTTTCTTGACTGAAGCTTCGAAGAAGCTGAAGACTAAAAGATTCGAAGAAGCCGAAGATAAGAAAATGTGAACGAAGTGAACATTTTCGATATATCAAGTTATACTTTATATACTTAAATAATTGATTAATAAGGTTTATAGTATTAGTCATTTATAGTACACACTATGATTCGCAAGTGTCCAAACCATGGTTATTTCAGGGGTGAGGTGTGTAAATGCGGTGAGACTGGTAAATATATAATGAATACAGAGCGCACTGAAAGGATGGGGCGCTTTCTATCAGGAGCACTACGACATTTTCCTGATGATCTGGGGCTGACTATGAACAAGTATGGGTGGGTGGATTTCGAAGTACTGTTGGATGTTATGAAATCAAGATATCCCTGGGCATCAGCCCTGAACATAAAGGCTTTGGTGGAATCTGATGAAAAAAGAAGGTATCAGATCAGTAATAATGATATCAGGGCAAGATATGGGCATTCAATAAATGTTGATCTCGACTTTGTTGATAATGATCTTGAGATCCTGTATTACGGTGCCAGCCAGGAAGAGGCAGATATAATCAAGGAAACGGGGATAAGACCTATTCGCCAAAGATATATTCACCTTAGCACTTCGTATGAAAAGGCGATTGAAGCAGCTGGTTATCATTCAGATAATCCTGTGATATTCAAACTGGATGCATTCGATGCTATGGATGGTGGTGTAAAGATGATGATAGCAAATGAATTTATTGTACTGTCTGAAGAGGTACCTCCTGAGTTCCTGGAAATTATAGATAAGAACAAATCTTTAGAATGAATTTGTATAAGATAGTGTCGAGTCAACCATATAATATCACCAGATGTATGATAAGATATGATTCCATAGTCTCATATCCATTCATAATGGGCCATTACTTCTGGTTTTAGATCATACAAAAGGCTGCCCTCTACATATCCGAAAAATAAGCAACCATTACACTCCTGTGATATTTTTTTACGTTTTTTGGCTGAGCGGTTCCACACATTTTCAAGCCCATCACTGATATGACCCAGTTTTTCTGTCTTTATTCGGCAATTTTCTATATTTCCGTTTGGTGTGATATTTAAAATGATATCACTGGCACGGCAATTAAAATCCATATTCCGGTCCCGTACCATCTTCAGGTATGTCAATGAATTGATAATAGGATAACCCGTTTTTTTTCGGGTAATGATCAGGTTTATTATGTTTTCATACTTGTCAATATCTTTAACTTTGATCCGGTTCCATATCTCATTGCCAATACCTTCTAATTCATTTAATGGTTCGAATGATATCCATACTCCCAGTTCCTGTGCCTTATGTATAAGCGGATCAATATCATCAAGGTTCTGGCCTGATATGACGCAGTTCATCAGGATCGGGTTTGTGCATACATTCACAGCAGCACGGATGCCTTCAAACACTACTTCCGGATCCATGCCTCGAATTTCCTTATAGGCATCAATTCCATCTACTGATACAGACAGGTAATCCACGTCATTAAGATCATGTACACGCTGTTTTAGCAGTTTTCCGTTGGTGATCATTGAGGTTATCATACCCAGACTGTGTGCATGTGCCATTATTTGGGGTAGCTCATCTCTCAGTAAAGGTTCTACAGTCCATGCATTATAATAACGAATGCCAAAAGATCTGGCCTCATCCAGTAATTTGAGGACCTCTTCGGTCTCCATCTCTTCTGTTTCTTCCTTCCAGTATTCGCAGAATTCACAGTGCATATTGCACCTGGCATTGATACCGTGGGATAGTACAATAGGCCTTTTTCGTACTCTTAGCTGCCAGAGGGCTCTTAATGCCAGTATAGGTGAAAAAGTTCTCATGGTGATTTTATGTTATTATTAAGCAAAGATATAATTTTATGCTTTTGTTCTGCTGAACAAATGACCACCCAGACCAATAGTAGTAGCAGCAAACAGTACCAGCACTATAAGGCAGATAATGATAGGGATCTCACTCTCACCCATTAAGGTATAGCGCAGTGCTGCAATACCATAGGTCAATGGATCAAGATATGTAAGGGTCTTTAGCCACATCGGCAGATCTTCTATTTTATAAAAAGCACCACTAAGTAGCAGCACTGGCATAGTGATGAATGTCATTATCATTTGAAAACCTTCATGACTTTCTATCTGCGAAGCAAGGGCAATGCCCAATCCGATAAAACCCAGACCGATCAATAGCATGATGCCTACACTGGCTACCATTCCCGAATAAGATTGATATTCCACACCCAGAAAAAGGGCTACTAACATGATCATTGTACCCTGGATCATTGCAGTTGTTACACCGCCAAGGGCTTTTCCCAATGCTACAAAGAACCTGGGAACCGGAGCGATCAGTATCTCTTTTAAAAATCCGAACTCCCGATCCCATAATATACTAACACCCCCCATAAGCGATGAGAACAAAATAGACATACCGATAATACCTGGCGTTAAAAATCCTATGTTAGTATCTCCTCCCCCCCGCATCTGGAAAGATGAATTAAATGCAGTACCCAGAATAACAAGAAAGAACAGGGGTGTAGCTATTGATCCTATGATCCTGCTCTTTGAGCGACGAAATCTGAGCATCTCACGCAGCCAAAGTGTATAAACGGTATTTGTGGCAATAGAACAATTCCTACGAAGATCCGATATTAAGCTCGTCATATTATCGCCTCGCTGTCCTGAACACGAAGCCGAACTTACCCATCTCACTTGTCTCTTCTTCTCTGATGGCTCTACCTGTATGTGATAAGAATACATCATCCAGCGTAGGTCGGTGCAGATCAACAGAAAGTATATTTATATTAGCTCCGGATGCAATTGTTAAAATATGAGGTATTTGGTGCGCTCCATCCTTGATAGTTATAAATATGCTGCTCTTTTTCCAGTGAACATTACCAGCACAGCCATTCTTAATATATAGTCTGCATAAAGCAGAAGCAATTTCTTCATTATCAACAACGAGTTTGACTACATCTCCTCCTAAAGAATTCTTTAAGTTCTCTGGTGTATCCAGTGCCTGGATCCTGCCAGAATCAATGATAGCTATACGGTTGCATAAGTGGTCTGCTTCTTCCATATAGTGTGTGGTCAGCATTATAGTTACATTCTCATCCCTGTTCAGGCATCGTATGTAATTCCATATATGGTTGCGGGTCTGCGGGTCAAGACCCAGGGTAGGTTCATCCAGAAACAATACCTTCGGATGGTGCATTAATCCTCTGGCTATCTCCAGGCGTCTCATCATACCACCACTGTAGGTCTTGACAAGTACATCTGCTTTATCCTGCAGCTCAACCAGCTCCAGGACCTCTCTGATCCTTTGTTTGCGCATATGTTTTGAAAGGCCGTATAAACGACCGTGGATATCAAGATTTTCTCTGCCTGATAATCTGTCATCCAGTGTGAAACCCTGGAATACCACACCTATGTTCTGCCTTACCTGGGATGGGGTTTTTTTAACATCGAGATCCCATACTTTTGCATGGCCTTCACTGGGCAATATCATGGTAGACAACATGTTTATCAAGGTGGTTTTGCCTGCACCGTTGGGACCTAGCAGACCGAATAATTCTCCTTTTTTAACCTGGAGATTAAGGCTGTCAACGGCAGTTAAGTCTTCAAATCTACATGTCAGGTTAACAGTCTCTATAGCTAATGTGCTCATGAATGATCGTGTTGTTATATGTGATATATATAATTAGACTATTGGTTAAGGAGCTACTATCCGGATAGCCATAATGTTATGATATGCTGAATATCCGATGTTGATAATATATGTCCTCTCACAGGGATGTCCTCTAACCAGTGATGAATAGCTGCTTGAAGTTCAGTTGTAGTAATTGCAGATCCTCCGTCTGATCCTTCACCAATCCATACATATATCCATTGAATTATTGGATAGTGGTCTATACCCGAGCCGCCGGGAATATAATAGAATGAATCACAGATACCATCATCATCAGCATCAATACAACCCTCACAGGGTTCATCAAAATCGAATCATTGGTTGCCTTTACCACCGTGATCCCATTCATTATTATAAGAGTCTAACGATTCATAAGCATTAAGTATAGAATTATCTAATATATTTTCATAAAGCACAATAATAGATAAAATTTCGAAGTCTTTTTGAT
>MZXQ01000120.1:0-422 GCA_002926195.1 Candidatus Methanomarinus sp. HR1
TTAAAACCTTTTTTTAATTCAATCCGTTCAGACTCAATCAAGTTGCCCTCGATTAACTGTTTAACATTTATAGGTAATGCCATCATTGCTCACCGTATTTATTTATTTCTTGTCCCATATCTCACAATTTCTGCTTATTATAAATCATCAAATAATCATCATCCAAATCAATCTTAATAAAACCCAGCGCCTTGTTATTCAGCACCTCATCATACGCCACATGCTCTTGCGTTTCGTGAGTGGCGAGGCGTGTAGAGTTGCTTTTATAGGCGATTTTTAAGGCTGCAATGCAATGAAATGGATTGCTTGTCATTTTTGTCATCTCTGTCATTTTATATCTTTTACTTTCAATTTCATAATCTATACCATATTATTTATGCAATTGAAAGACATTTCTTGTGAATCAACCTATGTTTATAAAA
>MZXQ01000120.1:439-1896 GCA_002926195.1 Candidatus Methanomarinus sp. HR1
CTCCACAACCCCATCAATCAGTTTTTCAATGAGGTCATAGTTTTCAGATATCCCGGCTACTTTATTGTAGTCTATTCTGCATTGTGAACTTTTGAAGTAACTGCTATGTGAATATGTTTTTTTATTTTGTTCTCTGTGATTCTTTTCATCATTAACATTTTCCTTAACTATCCCAACAGTATACTCATAGCCGTCTTCTATATTTTTTTGTGTAAATTCTAACTGGTTTTTCGTTAGATATTTATAGATACCATAACTTAGAAGCTCATCACTATGCTCTAGAAAATCATCTGTGTCCAATCGATTCTTTTTCTTTTCTACAACCAGTTTCATAATCTGGTAACTGTTGTATATCTGCAGGTAAATAGATGATTTTTTATCACCATCAAAGAGTTGTGCCAGTGGGTTTTCCTGATTAGTCGCATCGAATACTTCTTCCAGTACTATGGATATTGAATTTTTGGCAATTTCAGGTTTTTCATAATATGTAGCATACCAGAACTTAATGGCTTTTTCACTGGTTATTGATTCATGCATTTCCTTGCTTAATTTATTGGTAAATATCTCTCCCCTTTTTGATATGTATGCAATTCCTTTATTTTCAAAGAGCAATTTCACATATTTTTGGAAATCTTTATTACTTATCTTATCCCTGAAATTGATAGAAGTCTGGGTGTTTGTAGCTTCAGTGATCTTATCAATGAGGTCCTGGTTTTTTGTTTCATAGAGGCGAACGGTGATATCAACACCTTCTAATTTTGTTATATCCATCTTATAGATATCATATATTACTTTAGTTGTCTGGAGACCATTTACAATGACCGGATTTACCACTGGTACGATATATTGACCTGCCTGTGGATTTGATGGTATTTGCATTTCATCGCACAGGATTGTTATACCATTATTTAAAAATGGGAAATAGATTGATTCGGAAGTATCATTCAAAGTATCTTTTATTTTGCGGTTTGTTTTATTATACCCTAAAAACCCTCTGATGTTTTCTGAAAACAGTTTTTCTTCAGCACCATTTGTCTCTATTTCCAGATCAACCAGATCACATAATTCCAGTGCTTTCATTCTAAAGTTGATTGCTTTTACATTTAGTATGGAAAATGAAATGATTGCCTGTGGTTCCTTTGGTGATATATTTGATTTTTGGGCATTAAATGTGAATTTGATTTCTTTTCTTCTTTTTTCGCTTTTAATCAAATTTTCAATTCTTTTATCTAATTCATTTGAATCAAATATTAGAAAATTATTGACAGGATCATTATATGATGCGAAGAGATCTTTATTAGCTGCATAATTGATATCATGTATATTCCCATTGAAAATAAAGTTCAAATGATGCTCTATATGGTATCCTTTCTTTGTAATTGAGATGTATTCATCCAATTTTGGCATTAAGCCTTCTGTATTGGGTTTGTCTCTTCTTCCTTTTTCAAAAACTTCTG
>MZXQ01000119.1:0-163 GCA_002926195.1 Candidatus Methanomarinus sp. HR1
TTTTTTATTCTTTTTACAATATTTCTTATTGTGCCTGGTTTAATTTACTTTTTCTTGAAAGTAGGAAAAGGCGGTAAATGCCCTATATGTGGCGGTAAGAATTGGGGTAATCCTGAATAAAAATAGTTGATTAAGCGCTTTTTTAATATCCGGGTGTGTATCC
>MZXQ01000119.1:364-499 GCA_002926195.1 Candidatus Methanomarinus sp. HR1
GATTAGATATAGATACTACCACATCACCTGGCCTTCGTCTTGTAAAGTTATTGACAGAAGACAAATTGCAGGGAAAACTGGATATTATTAGGAACAAAATCCTCGCTAACGCTCGAATTTTATTGACTGAGGCTC
>MZXQ01000119.1:518-4976 GCA_002926195.1 Candidatus Methanomarinus sp. HR1
AGTGAGCATTTTCAATATATCAGGTTATACTCGATATACTGAGAAAGGAACATTTTTTATAATAGAATTTAACATATAAGATAACGGGGGAGTTTAGTCTGGAGAAAGCAAGAATATTAATTGTTGAAGACGAAGCTATTGTAGCTGTAGATCTGGAAAATACACTCACTGAAATTGGTTATGAAGCAGTAGGACGTGCTGTGAGTGCAGAAGATGCCATAAATGCTGCAATCGCATTTGAGCCTGACCTGATATTAATGGATATCGTCCTAAAAGGGAAGAAAAATGGCATAGACGCCTCTCAAGCAATAAAAGAAAAACTTGATGTTCCTATAATATTTCTAACTGCATATTCTGATCACGAGTTACTAAATAAAGCTAAAACCACTGAACCATATGCCTATATAGTGAAACCATTCCAGGAGCGTCAGCTACTTGCATCCATTGAAATGAGTCTCTATAAGAAAAAGATAGAAAATAGATTAAAAGAAAGTGAAGAGAGATTTCGAAGTATTGCAGAAAATACCCTGGAATGGATATGGGAGGTAGATGCGAATGGAAAGTATATTTATACAAGCCCTGGTGTCGAGAAGGTTTTAGGATATAGACCTGAAGATATTCTTAATAATCATTTTTATGATCTGTTCCATCCTGAAGACAAGGAAAAAGATAAAAATATGTTATTCGGACTCTTCAATAAAAATTGGCCTTTCAGAGAATTCGTAAACAGGAATGTACATAAGAACGGACAAACGGTCTGGCTATTGTCAAGTGGAGTTCCTATACATAATAACAAAGGCAATTTCATTGGTTATCGTGGCGCAGCTATTGATATCACAGAGGAAATACGATCAGAAGAAAAATTAAGACAAACAGTTACCAATCTAACAAATTTGAATAATAATCTGGAACAGATCGCCACTCTGGCGTCTTATGATCTTACAGAGACGCTACAAATTGTGAGCGAGAATGTGCAATTACTCAAGTGGCGTTATGAGGATAAACTGGATGCTAATGCTGATGAATATTTTTCCCGTATCAAGGACGGTACCAGCCAGATAAAGATGCTAATCGATGATCTGTTGACATATTCCAACCTGAAAATACAGGATAAGGAGTTTATACCAATCTCTTGCGATATGATATTGGACAAAGCACTCACTAATTTGCAGACAATAATTGATGAAAATGAAGCTGTTGTGACCCATGATAATCTTCCTATTGTGTTTGGTGATAATACACAGTTAGTCCGTTTGTTTGAAAACCTTATTGATAATGCTATAAAGTTTCGTTCAGAAGAACCTTTACATATTCATTTCTCTGCTGAGCAAAAAGAGAAAGAATGGCTTTTTTCAGTACATGATAATGGTATTGTTATTGATCCTGAATATACAGAGAGTATATTCAAGCTTTTTGCGCCACTGGGAAGTATCAAGAAGTATCCGGGAACCGGCATTGAACTGGCAGTTTGCGGCCGGATTGTTGAGAATCATGGGGGACAAATACGGATGGAATCCGAACCAGACAACGGTTCAACCATTTATTTTACTTTTCCTGTTAAAATAGGAACCAATCACGAATATGCAGTCTCAGATTACTAATGATGAATTTACCTATTTTAGAAAAGAACAAAATCCTCGCTAACGCTCGGATTTTCTTGAGTACATCAAGTTATACTTTATATACTAAAACAAAGAGGTGTAACTAATGAAAGAAACGCAAATACTACTGATAGAAGATGACCCACTTGACATGGAACTTACATTATTTGCACTGCAAGAGAACAAAATTGCAAATTATGTCCAGGTAGTCAGGGATGGCGAGGAAGCACTTGACTTTCTATTCTGCAAGGGAAAGTATTCTTCAAGAGATAAATCCCAGCAGCCCCATCTGGTACTATTGGACCTTAAACTTCCAAAAGTGGACGGACTTGAGGTACTCAGGCAATTAAAGTATAACGAACACACAAAAGCCATACCTGTGGTCATACTTACATCTTCCGTACTTGAGAGGGATGTCATAAACGGATATAAGTTCGGTGCAAATAGTTATATCCAGAAACCGGTGGATTTTGAAGAATTTAAAAAAATCGTTACTGAATTGGGACTGTACTGGTTAAAATTTAACAGGGGTGTGCCTGACGATGCGTTTACCTAAGCTGGGAAAACCAAAAATTGATGAAAGATTACCTGATCGGAATGAAAAAATTATTAAGAACCAGGATTTATTACGTGTTTTATTTATTGAGGATGACCCCAATGACCTGGAATTGATTGTATATAACTTAGAAGAGAATGGTTATAAACTTGAATATGACTGTGTAGACCAGGAATCTGATTTTCTGGATTATATTGAGGCAAACACATACGATATTATTATTGCTGATTTTCAACTGCCCGGATGGACCGGACTGGATGCTTATAAGATGTTAAAAGAGATTGATAATAACACTCCCCTGCTTCTCGTGACCGGTGCAGTAGGAAATGATCGGGCAGTTGAGTGTTTAAAAGAAGGAATCTCTGACTATATCCTTAAGGATAATCTTATCAAACTACCACTGGAAGTATCACGTATCCTGCAGGAGAGACTTTTAAAAACAGAGCATGAACAAGTAGATTCTCAACTAATTGAGTCACTTAAGCAAGATATAACGAAGTGCAGAGTCGAACTGGAACTAGTTAATAAAGAATTTGAGACGTTCACCTATCTGGTATCGCATGACCTCCGGGGACCTATTCGGCATATTAGTGGTTTTAATAACATTGTGCTTAGCAAGTATGAAGATCAATTGCCGGATGATGCAAAGAATTATCTGAAGAAGATCAATGATAGCGTGGAAAATATGAATGATCTCATCGGTGGATTACTTATACTATCAAGGGCCGGGTACCGGGAGATGAATGTCAAACCAGTGGATTTGATCGATACGGTCAATGAAGTGATACAGGAATTAGAGCCTGATATAGAAGGCAGGGATATTGAATGGAAGATAGATAAGTTTCATCGTGTAGAGTGCGACCCTGATATGATCAAGATAGTAATAACGAACCTGCTTTCAAATGCAGTGAAGTTTACCAATAAAAAGGAGCATGCAGTAATAGCAGTATCACCGTTGCCTGATGGAAAACACGGTTTCGTGGTCAGTGACAATGGTGTTGGGTTTGATATGAAGAACCATGATAGGATATTTAATGTGTTCCAGCGACTGCATAAAAAAGAAGACTTTGAAGGGACAGGCGTAGGACTTGCTATAGTGTATAAGATTATGGCAAAACATAACGGCTGTGTTTGGGCAGAGGCGCAGGTTGATAAGGGTGCGACATTCTATGTGGAACTGCCGTAAAATGGTATATCAGTATGATCGAGGATAAAAGATCAACTATACTTATAGTGGATGATGAGCCGATTAATATAGAACTGATGGAAGGTTATTTATCTTCCGATTATGATATTATCACGGCGTATAGTGGTGAAGAGGCACTGAAGAAAGTAAAATGTGATGATCCCGATATAATCCTTCTTGATATCATGATGCCTGGCATGAATGGATTTGAGGTCTGTAAAAAAATAAAATCAGATGCGCAAACCAGGTTCATACCAGTTGTGATGGTAACAGCTCTATCTGATAAAGAAGATAGGATAGAGGGTATTGCGGCTGGAGCTGATGATTTTCTTACAAAACCTGTAAATAGAGAAGAACTTAAGGCACGTGTAAGATCACTGTTGCGAATTAAGCATATGCATGATGCATTGCTTAATAGTGAGAATAATTACCGCGAATTAAGCGAAAAGCTCGAAGTCCGTGTAAAAGAGCGCACAGCTGAGTTAAATGAAAAGAATCAGGAACTTGAAACATTTACTTACTCCATTGCGCATGATCTGCGGGCCCCGATGCGTCATATAGGTGGTTATTCTTCTATTATAATAAACAAATATAAGGATATACTGCCAGAGGATGCACTGGAGTATCTGGAAAAGATACGAAAAAGCTCTATTACTATGGGAATTCTTAATAATGGATATTTAAAATTGATAGAGATCAATCAAAAGGAACTGGTAATTGAACCTGTGAAATTAAATGGGATTGTTGAAGGGATTGTAGCAAGTTTAAGGTCATCCAATTCAGATAGAGAGATCGAATGGAGAATAGATGAACTTCCTGAGGTTGAATGTGACCGGGATTTGATCAGGATAGTAATGAAGAGTATTATTTCAAATGCAATTAAATATACAGAGAATACTAAGCATGGTGTTATTGAAATATTACCACTTCCGGATGGAAGGCATGGGTTTAAAGTAATGGACAATGGCATTGGGTTTGATATGAAATATCATGATAGGATATTTGATGGGTTTCAGCGTTTGCAACTGGAAGATGATTATAAGGGTGATGGCATAGGACTGGCAATTGCTGACATGATCATGAAAAACCATAAGGGACGAGTGTGGGCGCAGGCA
>MZXQ01000119.1:4987-6541 GCA_002926195.1 Candidatus Methanomarinus sp. HR1
CCTTCACTGGCCTGGCTTGTGAGTGTAAAGAAGATCAACTGTACGATCCTGGCATTATGCTTTATTTTAAAACCCTGTGGATTATGGACTATTAGCAGGCTTTCGCTGCGTCCACTATATCCTGCATCCCATACTGCTGTCTCAAGTATTACACCACACCGCAGGAGGCTTGACCTGGGTCTGGCAATGGCTGCTATTTCCAGGGGTAAGTTCACTATTTCATTATAGATTATCTTGTAGATACCGGGTTTAAGGTTCAGCCAGCCGTCAGGTTGGAATTCAAGCTTCCTGGTACCAGGAAGCTTGCGTTCACTATTATCAAATGCAACGGAGCCTGTACCTTGCAATGCATGGACACTTTGCAGTGTCATCTCTATACCATTGGGTTGTATCTGTATCGTGCTATCGATCATTTGTTCGACCAGTGGGGGAGAGTTGTTTAGTTGTTCTATAAGTTCTGGTTTTGAGAGCATGGTCATAAATTGTACCTCGTATGTTATTGTACTGTGCATTTATATTAATACACCTGAAGATTGATACTGGTCGTAAAGATTAAGTTTTATCTATTACGTATATAGATTGAATACAGGAGAGCTATTATGACTTTGACAGACAAGGAGAAACTGCAGACAATAATTCAAAAAAAGGGACTTATTACTGGTAATACTAATACCTTTGAGCTGGCATCGGGAGATAAAAGTAATTTTTTCTTTGATATGAAAATGGTATCAATGGACCCGGAGGGCTCTGAGTTGATGGCAAAGGTAATACTTGATAATATACAAAATCAGGATTATGAATATATTGGGGGCCTGGAATCGGGTTCGATTCCTATTGCATCAGTAGTTGCTAATAAAAGTTATGGAACTAAAAGACCTATACCTGCTTTTTTTGTAAGAAAGACCTCAAAAGGAAGGGGAACAAATAAAGCTATCGAGGGTAATTTATCAGGGAATTCTAAAGTGATCGTGGTTGAGGATGTTACTACCAAGGGCGAGTCTGTTTTAGTTGCGGTTAAAGCATTACGTGAGATGGGGTGTAAGGTTGATAAGGTTATAACAATTGTGGATAGACTCTCGGGTGCTGGTGAATTGCTGGACAGGGAGGGTGTTGAGCTTATTTCGATATTTACCAGGGATGATTTTGTGGTTTGAAATATTGGTAAAAAGATTATTGTGGTATATAAGTATAATTTAATATACTAAGAAAAGGAGATGATGGGCATTTTTTTAAGAGAGGAGGTTTTTTTGGAGGTTTATATGGTTGGAGGAAAGGATATGATTTTATGCCCATCTTGATAATAACTTATACTCACTAATACTATATATAATCTCCTCACAATTGTAATAATGATGAGGTGGTTATATTTACATAATATACTATTCATTTATTAGTTGAAATGGTATTTTCCTTTTTTCTTTTAACATTACTTAATCTAGCAGCCACATAACTATAATATCCTGAAGATCTGTTAAGGTCATTGTATGTCCTCTTACCGGAGTATTCTCCAGCCAGTGATGAATTGCATCCTGAAGTTCAACTGTAGTGATTATG
>MZXQ01000118.1:0-1985 GCA_002926195.1 Candidatus Methanomarinus sp. HR1
AGGTGGTGGAGGTGCCGCTGGTGAAGACTTCAACAATATAATGATATCTGAGACACAGAGAGAATTTGTTTGTATAGGTGAAGACATAAGCTATGTCTTTGATAGTGAGGATAATATAGTTAGATATATCAACTTTACAGGTTATAAAACTGCTGGAACTATTCCTGCTAAGGTAGATATGTTAAATCATACTTCATCATTAGTAAATTATGCCCCGCTGGATATTGTATATAAAAATCTGAACATATGGGTTGGAAACAAAGGCTGGGCAAATTCAAAGAACATTGGCAATGCTACAATTAGCTTTAATTTGGAAAAATCCTGGATCAATGAAAATAATATTGACAGATCTACTATAAAGATGAAAAGGTACTATAATGGAAAGTGGAATATACTTGAAACCACTCTTATAGATCAAGATGTTAAATATCTATACTTTGAATCTAAAATAGCAGGTTTTTCTTCATTTGTGATTACTGGTAAGCAGGGATATACAGGTGAGCCAGATGAACCAGGCGAGGAAGGAATTGAGGATGATAAGCCAGTTGCAGTTGTAACAGAAACTTTAAATAACACATCTGTCGAGGCACCTACTGGGGATGAAATCGGTATTCCGGGTTTCGGTCTATTCATCTGTCTGGTAGTCTGGTTGATTGTAATATGGAAGATACGGAAGGAATAATAGATCCAATAACGAGGATTTTGTTCTCTTCAGCTTCTTCGAAGCTTCAGTCAAAAAAATCCGAGCGTTAGCGAGGATTTTGTTCTTTTATTTAATCACATCTTTATATATATATTCTAATTTTTCTACTTGGTTGGATATATTATAATTTTCCTTGATATGGTTTCGTCCGTTCTTCCCGAGTTTGTTCCATATTTTAGGTTGCTCAACTAAATATTTCATTTTTTCATAAAGAGAATCGATATTTTTTTCTTCAACTAAATATCCTGTCTTACCATTAATCACCACTTCCGGAATACCTGCATGGTATGTGGAAAGGACCGGCATTCCAGTAGCTTGTGCTTCCATTAAAACAGTAGGGGTACCTTCCTTATCTCCATTCTCTGCTGTGATACTCGGTAATAGAAAAATATGTGATCTATGCATTTCATCAATTATTCCGGTATGAGTATATGATCCCAATAGTATAACATTTTTTTGAAGTTTTAATCTGAAAATCAAATCTTCTATTTCTTTTTTCATTCCACCGTCCCCGATTATTCTTAATTCGACATTCTTGTATTCTATTAACAGACGGGAGAATGCTTTTATAGCATATGTTATACCTTTCTTTTCAAC
Organism: Candidatus Methanomarinus sp. HR1; assembly: GCA_002926195.1. Taxonomy (GTDB): domain Archaea; phylum Halobacteriota; class Methanosarcinia; order Methanosarcinales; family Methanocomedenaceae; genus Methanomarinus. The sequence continues at coordinate 1,301 of MZXQ01000118.1, forward strand.
GAAACGCCCGACACATAGAAAAATGGCTTTTTCATTGGGATTGACATATCTCTGAGTGTATGAGAACTTATCAAGGTCTACTCCAAGATGATGAATTATGATGTTTTCTTCAGGGCATCCTAATGCTAACATATCATTTTTCATATCATTCGAAAGAACTGTTATTTTATCCGCGGTATTAAATAATTCTAAATATGTAGTAGAATCCGCAATTGCCGCATCAAAACCATAAAATGATGTTATTAGAGGTTTTTTAAGTACTTGCTTTAACTGAATGCTGTGATTTCCATTTGTTCCAAAATGAGCATGAATTATGTCGATGTCCATCTTATCCATAATTGCAGCAAAACATGCTTTTTTAATATCCAGTTTTATTCTTCTTTTGGATATTCCTGTATGGTATATATTTTTTAAAAAAAAATTAAAAAAGAAGAACCATTTTTTTAAATTTTTCATTTCTAATAAATTCTCTAATTTAAAATAATGAGTTCTCTCTAATAGACTATATGCCTTAATTTCTTCATGTTGTATTTCGTCTATAGGATTAATCATAGAAAATATACTGATATCGTGTCCTTTTTTAATTAATTCAACAATTTGGTTAAGTATAAACGATTCGGAGATTGCCGGAAATTCATTTAAATAGTATGCTATTTTCATAATTTGTTATCCTATTTTTTATTGT
>MZXQ01000118.1:2009-2757 GCA_002926195.1 Candidatus Methanomarinus sp. HR1
AATTCTTTAAAAAGATTGTTGAAAAATAGCCACAATATTAGTAAATATACGATAAATCCGATAAGTATGGAACTTCCTAACATTATTATATCTGATATATTATATATAGCCACACTTTTTTGGAAAATCTCCACACCAGCTAATAAAACTAAAGATCCAATTATTGACGGATAAATAGCCTTCATATACTCATACATGCTAAGATCTATTAATCTGTTTGTTATTGTCTGAATAATCGGGAATAATAAAATTGTCATAACTGTAATTGCTGATGCTACTCCTGTTATTCCATAATTCTTCGCACCTATAACTACTGCTATAGGTACAACAATCACAGTGATGATGTTCCATTTGAATTGTAGGTCAGATCTGCCTTTTGCCAACAATACCGAACCTACAGTTGTTCCTATGGATTTCAATGCTCCGGCTAGACAGAGAATTTGTAATGGCAAGATAATTGGAGCCCATTTTTCACCAAAAACAACTATAATAAATTCAGGAGCTACAGCAAGCATTCCGGTAAGTAATGGGAATGTGATTAAAGAAATATAACGCACTGTTTTAGTATACCCTCGTCTCAAGGCATCGTTATCATCCTGAATGGTTGAAAATATTGGAAATGTTACTCTTGTGACCATCATTGATATCTTATGCAAAGGAAATGTCATTAATTGATATGCAATAGTATAATATCCTAATGAAGTTTTACCAAGTAGTTTTCCAACAACCAGATAATCCACATTTGAAT
>MZXQ01000118.1:2803-3037 GCA_002926195.1 Candidatus Methanomarinus sp. HR1
CCGGCTTCCATGAACATAATCTCCAGAATATCAAGACCATGACAAAATTGGCCAAAAGCTGCCCATAAACAAGACTCCATACCCCAAATTGATTAAATGCTAAAAAAATTGATGCTATACCAGAAACAAATGCACCACTAATTTCAGCAATTGCAATTTTTTTAAATTTTAGCTTCTTTTGAAGTAATGCTTTGTGAACAATACAAAACGACCCGATTACAAGACCTGCCGACG
>MZXQ01000117.1 GCA_002926195.1 Candidatus Methanomarinus sp. HR1
CTTTGGAGGAAATTGAATAAATAGATGTACATGATCCGGATTAATTGCCATATCAATAATTTTAATATCCAGTTCCTTACAGGTTTTTCGAATAATTGCCTCTGTAAGCATTGCTATATCTCCTGTTAGTATCTTCCCCCTATATTTAGGAGAGAAAACCATATGATCAGTAAGTAAAGACACTGTATGCCTATCATGTCTTAATTCTCTTGACATATTTCAAAAACCAGAAAGATCAACACACTCATAATTAATAAAACATTACCAAGAGCTCAGTGGAAGTAATATCATCCTCAAATGCCCATCAGAACCACAGCCTATCCCAAAAGCCCAGACCACTCCACCGCCAGACTGCAAATCCGAGGCATCCGTAGGATTGAGGTCGGGTTTTAAGTCTAAATAACTATTCCAATTTATTGCAGCATAGAATAGATGAATACTTAAAAATTATGGAGGAGCATAAAGCTGCCCTCCCTCTTTAAGGAGTATTGGTCATATGGCATAATATAAATTGCAGTGCATATTGATATCTCCTTCTTTGGAGCATACTTCAAATACGAATGCTTTTTCCAACTTCACTCAATAATATTATCTATTGGTAATTCAAACGTATCTCTTACTCCATTGACATCTACTGTGTAAACGCCTGCTTTCAATCCGACCACATCCAATGCGATAACTTCCTCGAATGGTGTAATTACTTGTGCACATATTGCATCAACGGGTCTGGATGAGGTTATAGAGACGAAAAAGGTATTTTCTTCACGTCTCGTAGTAATTTTGTCAACTTTCGTACAACTATCACTATGTAGACCTTTTGCAACAACGTTTACCTGGACAGGAAACGATTCAAGCAGCATTATTTTGATATTTTTCACATTAGCTGAATTAACTCTTTCATTCTCTTTATCCGTTTTTTCAATATTGCTGGCCCAAAAAGTAGTGCTGGGAGCAGTTCCGTTACCTGATCTGAGTTCACCGGTTACAATAACACTGTTACCATTTTCAATTCCTTCAACACTTACAGCAGATCTTTTTGTTTGATCATCTTCTACCATCATGTCATACCATACCTCTATTGATTTTTCATCGAAAGTCAATACAAAGCATGGACAGAAAAGTTCACCTAATGCACTTACTTTTCCGTAAACTTTGACTTCCGTATCATACACAGGATTTTCTAATAGTTCACAAACACTCAAAGTCCCGTTGGATTTTATTGGGGATACAGGTGCCGTTGATTTATCCTCAATACATCCGGAAAATATTGAAATCGCTACGATTGCTACTATGGTTATTAAGCCTATTATGATTTCATTTTTCATAATTTCATGATCTCCTGTATAATAAGATGCGAGAAACTTATAAATAGTCACCTTTAACTACGAATATATTCGCAGTAATCTCAGTCGTACAACAAACGGGTCTCTTCATCCGTAAGTGTCGGTTGAATGATCTTGTCCCATCGCACCCATGTCCCGAGTTTCTTATGCACTTTATAGTAGTTCTGAGGGATCGGATGCGTCCCGATCACAACCTCAAGCTCATACTTTGTCCGGATAAAATCACGAAATTGGGTTAAACGAGGGCATGGTGGATATCCGACGACCAGTCCTGTGGCGAGGTGTATCACTTTAGCCCCATTCTTTTTCATCTCCTCAGGAGCGTATTCGATATTTCCACCCGGGCAGCCACCACATGCGGTATATCCTACCAGTTTCACCTCTTTATCTTTATAAATACTGAATGCACCTTCCCTGTTATGGAGTGCCCTTAGACATTTGCCTCCGCCACATGCGCGGTAGCGGTCGCATATAATAATCCCTATCAGGATCTCATCACTCATTTTACATCCTCCGTATCTTTTGGTTTTTAATAGTATATAATCCATAGGATTATATATTCAA
>MZXQ01000002.1 GCA_002926195.1 Candidatus Methanomarinus sp. HR1
CACAGATACACTCACCTCCTACGGAGTTGAGTGCCTGCTACGCCTAAAGGGTGTGCAGGTAACACAGATTTACACGGATTTATTGTTAATTGGTATTGATTTGAATTTTTTAATTGCTTTAATGGGTTTATTCACACCTATTATAAAACCAAATGACTGCAACTCAATAGCAAGTGAATTTTGATAAACCTTCTCTAAGAAACCTGACCCGAGAGTATTGTGTACATTACAAGCGGCTCCAATAATTTTTTCAGTAATATGATGATGTTTTAACTCTGTCATAAAACACGAGATCCTTTTTTTCAATAATCTGTGTAAATCCGTGTAAATCTGTGTCTAATAAAATTGTTGAAATCATTTGATTTTAGAATTGTGCCCTATGCCTTTCATAATCTGACATTTGAAGGTTGACTTGACACTAGTGTCGAGTCAACCATATAATATCGCTAGATATATATTCTGACACGGTCTCATTTTTCATCACAAAAACCATATCCGACAAATCTCTGGTTCTCATCAAGATTGGTAAGAATGAATCTATCCGGTTTAATATATGCAATATTCTTTGAACCCGAAAGCGTTAAAATACATTCACTACCGGGTTTGGCATATTCTACACTATCGTTATTAGTCACGATCTTTTTAACTCGTACTGGTGCTGATTGAAGTCCTGTGAAAAGATGCAACATATCATCCACAGCAACTTTTTTGGTAAATTGTGAGATCGTACAGTTCAGTATAAAATCCATAGCTACGGTTTCGTTGTTTGAAATCACGTATCCTCTATCTACATCCTTTGACTGGATATTTTTTAATGCCAGCCCAACCCTTGCACCTGCCGTTGCATTTTTTACATTAACATCATGCATCTGGATCGATCGGATCTCAATCGGCTTATCTACAGGCATCATCGTCATTTTGTCTTTTGCATGTATCGTACCCTGGTTAACAATGCCCAGAACCACGCAACCTATGCCTGTTACATTAAAGACGTGATCAATTACAACACGTGGTGGAAGATCATTCAATTGTGCAAGTTCCTCGTCCACTTTTTCACCTGTTGAATTTATCATCTCTTTCAATTCTTCCATCCCTTCGAAAGTTGTGGTTGATATGGCAATCATATCCCAATCTTTTAGGACTGTAGATGTAGTTATCTTTTTGATGGTTTGTTTCAATTCATCGAGTGCACTATGGTATGTAGTATCTGATTTGGTGATAACTATGATCCCATGTTTACATCCCAGCAGATCAAGTGCGACAATACACTCCCCCGTATAAGTGTCAAGACCTGTCGGAGGAATGCACAAAAGTACAGCGTCAGTAAGATTGAGGGCTGTTATTAATGGTTTTATTGATTTAGGATAACCAGTGGCATCAACTGTCGTGAGTACCGTTGTGCTTTTTTCAAAGTCGTACATGGTAATATCCGATACATTCCCTTTTTTACCAAGCTTTGATGCGAGGATGGTTCTACCACTCTGTTGGGTTCCGATAATTGCTATTTTCGTCATATATGTTCCTATGCTTTCTATGGATATAGTTTAATATGTTTTTACCGTGACATTAAAGGTATTGTCTGGCATAAAGTAGTATAATGAAACTGGGTATTCTTTTTTCCGGCGGGAAAGATTCATTTCTTGCAATGTTAAAAGCAATGGAAAATCATCATGAAATAGCATGTCTGATAACAATTATTTCTAAAAATAATGAAAGTTATATGTTCCATGTTCCGGCAATAGAACTTGCTTGTTACCATGCTAAAGCTCTGGACATTCCGCTAGTAGAAGGGAGAACGCAAGGAATTAAGGAAAAGGAATTGACAGATCTGAAAATTGTCATCAAGGAGGCAATGATAAAATATCAGATCAATGGTATTGTAACAGGTGCAATAGCTTCAACATACCAGACCAGCAGAATACAAAGAATATGTGATGAACTGGGGCTATGGTGTTTTAACCCGCTGTGGGAGATGGATCAAATGTTGGTGTTAAGGGAGATCATCAATGCAAAATTGAAAACTATCATTACAGGGATAGCTGCATATCCCCTGGATGAAAAATGGCTTGGAAGGGAGATAGATGATAAATTCTATGAGGATGTTTTATTGCTTGAGAAAAAATATATGATAAACCCTGCTGGTGAAGGTGGTGAATTTGAGACATTGGTAACAGGTTCACCTATTCATAAATATACTATTAAGATCCTTGAGACAGAGAAACAGTATTGTCCTGCTGAAAATTGGGGGATACTTATGATCAAAAAGGTAGAACTGGAGAATACTCACATCAACCAATCGGTTTAGCTGCCTTATTCAAACCATGCTTTTTTATAGTATATAATCTATGAGATTATTATATACTGGAAAAAGTGTTACAGGTATGTTCGGGAGTTAAAATAGAAGTGATTGACCTAATATCATTGGTTGAATTGATCATTATAATAATCCTGGTAAGTTTTTCAGCCTTTTTTTCATCATCTGAGACAGCATTTATCGGAGTTCATCGAATAAAGATACTCCATCTGGCCGAGAAGGGTAATAAGAAAGCTAAAATAATCCATCAGGAACTGCAACATCCTGAAAAGTTCATTACTACAATACTGGTAGGTAATAACATCGTAAATGTAGCAGCATCCGTACTTTGTACTGTATTGACATTAAGGTTCTTTGGTGATGCAGGTATAGCTATTGCAACCGGAATAATGACAGTTATTATTCTTGTCTTTGGTGAGATCGTTCCCAAAACCTTTGCTATCAGGCATGCTGATACTTATTTACTCAAAATAGCAGGTATACTGCAATTGCTGACTAAAGTACTGTATCCCCTGGTTTATTTCTTTACAGTAATAACAAACTTCGTACTACGCATTATTGGTGTAAAAGATAAGATAAAAAACCCGTTTGTCACAGAGGACCAGATTAAACTCCTCTTAAAAATTGGTGTGGAAGAAGGTGACATTGAGCATCATGAAAGAGAATATATCCAGAACGTGTTTGAATTCACTGATGAAAAAGCCAGGGGTACAATGACATTAAAAAAAGACATGGTAACTGTACAAAGTGATGAAATACTCAGTAAAGCCCTTAAAAAGATCAATAAATGCGGACATTCGAGACTTCCTGTCTGGAAAGATCACTTTGATAATATCATAGGAATGATATATGCAAAGGACCTGTTGAAATTTACTGATGGCCAGATACAGAAAACAACAGCTTATGAGATCCTCAGACCTATATTAAAAGTAAAAAAAGACCGTAAGATCGCATATATTCTCAAAGAACTCCAGACAAAAAATATACAGATTGCTGTAGTGATGAATGAGAATAATAACGTCGTGGGTCTTCTATCTATTGAGGACATTCTCGAAGAGATAGTAGGAGAGATCCATGATGAGTATGATATTGAAGAGATGAACAATGGAGGCGGGACGGTAGCACTTAAGCAGGTATAATAACATTTACGTTATCTCCCGATAAATTCAAATAGATGCAAACTCAACCAGCCAATCTAAACGAGAAGACAAATCGTTATATGCTGATGCTGCAGAGGGCATTGGGAAACGTTACAATCGCCACGGGCGAGAGATCATATCTAAATACCATCGCGAAAGATTATCTGAATATGGCACGTTCCTATTACAATGACGGTGTGCATTTTATGAAAAATGATGATTATGTGAACGCCCTGGCTTGTTTCAGTTATGGTCACGCCTGGCTGGATGCAGGTGCAAGATTGGGAGTCTTTGCAGTGGAGGATGAGACATTATTCGCACTTTAGAAATATATTGTAAATATTGGAGATACCATAATGAAAAATTATAATGTGATACTGGAAGCAGCCTGGTTGGTAAAGGATATCGGATCAACTGATGATGCCATGGGAGTGGCTGTCGCAGAGGCTGGAAAACGTTTGAATCCTCAACTGGAATATGTTGAGATAGATGTAGGTACTACTTACTGTCCTTCATGTAATGAACCATTTGACAGCGTATTCTTAGCTGCCAATACTGCACTTGTAGGTCTGGTACTCCAGATGCGTGTATTTGATGCAGAGAATGAAGAGCATGCTGCCAGGATAGCAAAATCAGTGATCGGGAAAGCCCTGAAAAATATTCCCTTAAACGTCGTCGAAGTTACTGATCTTGATTATTCAGAAGAATATGAATGATTCGAGGGATCGAACTTGGATAAGACCATCTCAGTTATCGGACATACAGCTTACGATCATTTATTTGAAGTAACCCGGTTCCCTGAACCAAATTCATCGATTCCTATAAATGACTATCATTTATATTTCGGAGGCGGTGCCGCCAATATCGCAGCAGGTTTAGCTGTACTGGGCGCTAAAAGCCAATTGATATCCCCTATAGGCAGTGATTTTGCCGGTTCGAAGTATGAGAAATATTTGCAGGGTCTGGGGCTTGATATCAGCCTGATGTATCATATAGAGTATGAGAAGACGGCCTCGGCATTTATTTATACAGATGATGAACACAACCAGATAACTTATTTTTATTGGGGTGCATCAAAACATTTTCCTGAGTTGATCCCACCTGAGTTACCATTTGTCCACCTGGCCACTGCTGATCCGGTATTCAACAGCCGGGCAGCGCAAAAGGCCGATTTTGTTTCATTTGATCCCGGACAGGACCTGATCCGGTATTCAAAGGAATGCCTTGAGATAATATTATCCAATACCGATATTCTGTTCACTAACCGCCATGAGATAGAAAGACTGGGACAAATGATCGGATGTACTCGTGAAATGCTGGAAACCGATATACCAGTAGTCGTGGTCACACACGATAAAAGCGGTAGTGAGATATGTAAAGATGGTGAACGGATATTTATTCCTCCTATCCAGGTGCAAGCAGTGGACCCTACCGGAGCAGGTGACGCCTATCGCGTTGGGTTTTTAGTAGCATATACCAGAGGATATCCTCTTGAGATATGCGGACGTATAGGGTCTACTACTGCATCCTTTGTTGTGGAAAAAGTCGGATGCCAGACTAACCTGTGTACATGGGATCAAATGCAGGAAAGATTTAATTACTATTATGAAGAGTTTAGGGTATGAATATGAGGGATCTATCTATAATTTTGGGTGTGTTTCTTTTTGGTTATATCATCACTACGGGATGTATAGATAGCAACCATCAGCAAAACCTTACAATAAATGAGTCGCAAGCGATCAATATTACGCAAATGAACCAAACAACTCAAGATTATTTTTCAGACTATTTCATAAATGAAGAGTGGAGGCTGGTAAGAGCTACATTATTAAATGAGACCTCACAAAATGTTAATAATAGTACATATCAGGGAGAGTTTCCTGTCTGGAAAGTAGAGATGATGGAACGTACCTGTGCATGCAACAGTATAAAGAAACTACATGTGATCGAAGGATATGTGTCTCCTTATACCGGAGAGGTTTTTAATGTTTCCACAGGTATGGTTTTGGAGACCCAGTATGATATACAGAGCTGTGCATCTCTTGAATGTCATAAGAATAAATAGGCAATTATTTTTAGTAGCAGTATTATTTATACTCTTTTTTCAATTAATTCCGGTAGTTAGTGCATCTGATGATCAGATGATGGAATATTTCTATGAGTACGGTTGTTCCAATTGTGCTCAGGTGGTACCTGTAATAGATGAAGTTGTTGGCCAGTATGGTAATATAACACTGGAAAAATATGAGATATCCACTGATTATAACGGTACAACCGGATATGCCAGAATGAAGGTATATGGAGCATACAGCGTCCCGGCGGTTGTTATCAACCGGCAGATCACGATTCTATATTCTGATTATAATGGTAATAAGAGTCTTTTAAGGGAATTATTGATAAGTGGAATAGAAAATGCACCCCGGATGATACAGAACAACTCAAACCAGACAATACAGGATACCGACCCTCTACCTGAACTCTCTTTTTTTATGGTATTGATTGCAGGTTTTCTTGCAGGTTTTAATCCATGCCTGATCGCAGTAATGACATTTTTAGCAACGATCACCTTATCCTCACAAGGAGGACGAAAGGATATGCTGATAATGGTTATCGGGTTCTGCACAGGTATATTTATTGTATTTATGCTGGGAGGCCTGTTTCTGTTGGGTGTGGTCAGGCAGCATCCCCGGATCACGGACAGTATCACTCTATTTTTAGTACTGCTGATCGGAATTATGGGATTATGGCACCTATATGATGCATACCATCTGAGTAAACATGACAGGTCATCATTTAAGACCCCGGATTCATTCAAGCGATTGATGAGCGCCATAGAAGGCAATGCTATGGAAGGAAAGAATATATTAATCGTATCATGTATTGCAGGTGGGGTATTCTCACTGGTAAAAGCACCATGTGTCGGTGCAGTCTATTTTGCTATAATTGATCTGATCATATCACAGGGAAATATTGCCAAAGGGGGGGTATATCTTGCATTGTATAATTTTGGTGTGGTGTTTCCGGTACTTGTCCTGGGTGTCTTGCTGGCTTATGGAATGAATCCCGAAAAAGTAACCGAATTCAGGGAGAAAAGACGTGTTGAAGTGCGGATTATAACAGGTATTGTATTGATCGCACTGGCACTGCTGATATACTTTAAGGTAATATAAAATTGGTCATAAGATTTTTATACTTTAGAATTATATATTATGTACTCGTGTTGTATAGGTCCTTGCGTGAGTTACTGACAGAGTCTATCAATGATCGACAAGACAACCCCAACGCGGCAAATTCTTGCGATACTGCCTGGCACAGAGGGTACCTGGAGCGGACAACGGAATCGCCCAGTGAGTGAAGTTCCGGAGTTAGTGCGTCAGGCGACAGCACAATAATCATTATTCCACTATAGTAATATCTTTCGGGTCTGTTACAATGATCTCTCTTTCACCCTTATATTCATCTACTTTCCCGATTATTTCCACAGTATCTGCTTTGTTTACATACTGGTCGACTTTGGCAGCACCATTATTCTCGGGAATAAATACCTTTATCGGGTTTCCATTTGAAATCACAGTAAGTATCAGGTGATTTCCTGTGTAAGTGAACTGTTTACCTACCACATTACCATGTAAAATAACCCTATCATGTATATCAGACTGGTCTGAATATTCCTGTGGTATCGGACTTACTGCAATAAAACCAAAATATATGATGATCAGCACCAGAAGTGACATAACCATCAATACAATTGTGATTTTTTCTTCTTTTTGCAGCATATTTATGAAAGTACACTACCCTTAGACGCAGTGCCTACTGAGCGTTGATATCTCACAAGATAGCCTTTTTTAATGTTTGACACAGGTTTATCCCATTGGTCCTTTCGCTCTTTAAGTACCTCTGGTGTAACTTTAACATTCAAAGACCTGTTTGGAATATCTATCTCGATGATATCTCCTTCTTTAATAACAGCTATAGGGCCACCATGAGCTGCTTCTGGTGTTACATGGCCTATACAGGGTCCTCTGGTACCTCCTGAAAATCTGCCGTCTGTGATCAGTGCCACTGACTCAATAAGCCCCATTCCTGCAATGGCAGCCGTAGGAGATAGCATTTCTCTCATACCGGGTCCACCCATAGGTCCTTCAAAACGTATAACAATTACATCACCTGGTTTGATCTTCCTGTCCATGATAGCATGCATAGCTTCTTCTTCACTGTCAAACACACGTGCCGGACCGCTATGTACCATCATATCAGGATGAACTGCTGTCTGTTTAATGACCGACCCGTCAGGCGCCAGGCTGCCTTTTAATATAGCGATACCACCTTCGGGGTGTACGGGATCACTGAGTGTTTTTATGATACTGGCGCTCGTCTTAGGGTTTACCACTGTTATATCCGATAAATTCTCGTGCAGGGTATTGCCACTAACAGTAAGCACATCCTGATCCAGCAGGTCTCCAAGTCGCTGCATCACTACCGGTATTCCGCCAGCCTTATCAAGATCGATCAGGAACTGGCTTCCACCGGGGCGTAAGTTAACAAGATGTGGTGTGATCCTGCTCATCTCATCGAATCGATCCAATGGCAGGTCAAGTCCGAACTCCCTGGCAATAGCAGGCAGGTGTAAGGCCGAATTGGTACTGCCACCTATAGCCATATCAACACAGACTGCATTATCAATTGAGCTTTGAGTAACGATTTGGCCTGGAGTAATCCCCTTTTCCACCAGTTGCATGATCTTCATTCCTGTCTCTTTAGCCAGCCTGATCTTCTTTGCATCTATTGCATGAGTTGTTGCACAACCAGGCAGGCTCATCCCCAGTGCTTCGGTCATGCAGGCCATGGTATTGGCTGTGAACAGGCCGGAACAGGAACCTGCACTGTGACATGAGTAATCTTCAAGCTCCTTTAGTTCTTCATCGCTTATCCTATCGTTCTGCCTCTCGCCTACACCTTCAAAAACAGAAATCAGGTCTTTGTTCTCATCATGCACGAACCCGGGCAGCATAGGACCGCCAGTAACAACAGCCGTTGGAATATCCAGTCTTCCTGCCGCCATTAGATGACCGGGTACGATCTTATCACAACAGGGTACCATTACCATTCCATCAAAACGATGAGCCTGGACCATTACTTCGATGCTGTCTTCTATAAGCTCCCTGCTTGGTAATGAATACTTCATACCCTCATGTCCCATGGCAATACCATCACAGATACCTATTGTAGAGAATTCAAAGGGTACACCTCCGGCAAGCCTGATACCCGCTTTTACTGCTTCTGCTACCTTATCCAGATGAATATGACCGGGTATGATCTCATTCCAGGAATTGACCACAGCGATAAAAGGCAGGTCCATTTCATAATCAGTTACACCCACAGCTTTAAGCAGCGATCTGTGAGGTGCTCTTTCCATTCCCTTTGTGACATCATTACTACGCAGTTTCATATTATTTTTCTCCTGTGTTATTTTTGGATTCTTTATATCTTTTAGCATTATATATGTATATTAGTATCCCCCTGAAATAGTGAATTAATATCCAGTATCAATACTACATTTCCGTTTTCAATAATAGTAGCCCCTGCAAATCCTCTTAAACGTCCTATTGATGCTCCTATGTTCTTTATTACTATATCCTGCTGAGCCAGAAGCTCATCCACGCCCAGGCCAACTAAACGGTTATTATGTTCAACAATAATAACACACTTCATTAAAACCACTGGTCAAGTGTCTGCTGTCCGGCATCAGAAGCCTGTATCAACCTATCGGTTGCACTCCTTACCCTTACTTCGGAAAAGTCATTTTTCTCACAGAGCAGTCTGATTATTTCTTTTTCCTTAGGCGTCTTCCAGGATAAACTATAATCTGATATTACCTCAGGATACAGGAAAAAGTCCCTGATCTTAAACATATTTTCTATGTTTTGACCTAAATGCGCAAGTACTGCTTCGATATTACCATATTCTTTTATCAGTTTCAATGCAGTCTTCGGACCGACTCGCTTGATACCGGGATTATAATCTGTTCCGATCAATAGTGCAATATCCACTAATTGCTCCTTTGTGATTTCATTACTGGTAAGCCCTTCTTCCAGGAATAAAGTTTCTGGTTTTACATCAATATAAATATTCTTTTTGGGCAGTTTGCGTTTGCCTGTAACTGTCAGGTTCCTTACTACTCTGGGAGAACCGAATAAAAGAGAATCATAATCCTGGGATGCAGCGAGATCAGCATCACCTGATAGTACCATATGGGCTACCTGAGCTTCACCTTCTGATGGAGCCTGTATTACCGGCAGACCCATATAACTCAGTAAAGCCTTAGCATCTTCGACCATATTTCCCTTTACGTGGGATGAAGCTTGAGCATATTTAAAAGCATCTTCATCTCCGGCCGCAACAGCATCATGCCAGCGCTGCATAGCTTTATTCCGGGTCTTTACTCTGGCTTCCAGTGTCCGGGCCTTGAGTGCCGGAGGCTTTCCATCGAAAACAAAGATCAGTTTTATACCTGCCTCGATCAAATTCGTAGTACGGTACAGGAATCCGGAAAGGTGTGAAGTTACTTCTCCTTTTGAATTCATCAAAGGATTTCCATCCCGCTGCCTGATAATACTGAGAAACTGATATAGGGTGTTATAAGCGTCAACAGCTATAATTTTACCTGTAAGGTCTGATATCTCAATCTCATGCTTTGTAAAAATATCTCCCAGTTCCACACCCATAATAAGGCCTCAGTAAGAAAGGTCGTCTGTCCGTCTTATATCGATAACTGAATCACCATCAGCTAATCTGATGCCTTTGACAGTTAACAGATTACCGCTCCGCTCAATTAATGTGACCTTTGAAACGCATACCTGGTGTTTACCGTTTATTTCATCATTCTTATGGATTATCAGAAGGTCAATACCTTTCTGGATATTTCCGATCACACCTTTGGTAATTATGTCAAAGTCAGAATAGATCAGGACATTTACCAGTTTACCTGATTTTTTTATAACTCCGATTGGATCAATGGTTATATTCATTCCATATCATCGCCAAGAAATAATATTTCACGATATATTAGTATATAAAACTTTCGATTACATTTTGGCAAAATATGAGACATCATCCCGTTCATTGCTAATGGCATCATATAATGACTCCTTGCTCAGGCTCTCTGGATGAAAATATCTTCCTTTGGTCTTTTGTGATATCTCCCTGGCAAGTTTTGAACCGTGGTTATCCATGTCTACAGTTAGCACATGAACCCCTTCATTGACAACATAATTTAATATCATTGAGAGTTCCCGATAGATATTACCTCCCACTTCCAGAGGCATATTAGCTTTACCATCAGTGACCAGGATCATTATCGGAATTGTGGACGGGTCTTTTATGATCTCATTATGCAATACATGCAACCCCATGAGAATACCAGATGCAAGTGGAGTGGTACCACCAAAAGGTATGGTTTCCAAATATCTTTTGGCTCGTTCCACTGATGATGTGAAGGGAAGAGCAACTTCCGCTTTACGACCGCTATAGGTGACCAAAGAGACTTTATCTCTGCGCTGATAGGCATCCTTTAATAGTGCTATTATTACACTTCTGGTGATCTCTACTTTATTTATCTCATCCATGCTGCCGCTGGTATCCAGAACTATGTTTAAAAGTGTACAGATGCGCCTTCGTCTTATTTTTTCTCTATAATCGCTCTTTAGTACCTTCAGTTTATTCTCTTGCGCATGCATTGCTGCGGCTCTGATGGTCGGCGCAATGGCAATATCTGTTACTTCCCCCTCAGGCATGCGGTATCTTACATACCTGCCTCGTTTTCCTTTTGTCAGGACCTCTGCTCGCCTGCCGCTTTTCATCTGGGTGCTGGTGATCTTTTTTTTTTTGATCCTTGTAAAATCAGTAAGTATCTGTCGCAGAATTACTTCATCTGTTTGTTCATGATTTTCTTTTTGTTTTTCAGGTTCAACTATGACCTCCAATTCCAGGTTGGGAGGGATACTGTGAATAGGTGCCTGCAAAATTGGCGTCTTTGAGACCGGAACAGTATATACGGGGGTACGGTAGATTGGTGTGGAATGGCTGACTGTTATATCATTATCTCTTTCAATATTTTTTTTCAATCTTCGGGGAATAATATCGTTCATTTATCCACCAGACGTCGTAATTGTTCAACGCTGAATTCTTCTTCCTCAAATGGCCTTTTTCTCATTCTATGAGGTAGTACCATCTCAGCAGCCTCAACAATATCTTCATTGATCAGTCTGTCCCTCCCTTCAAAGGCTGCATTGGTCCGGGCAGTTCTTTCTATCATAATATCAGCTCTGTGTCCATCAACATTGAATTCCACACAAATCTGTGCAATGGTTTGAAGATTATCACGAGTTGTAACAACATCAGGAAAAACTTGTTGTGCTTTCACTATTCTTGCATGCAGACGGTCCTGTTCCGGATCAAATTCACTTCTAAGCCTTTCCGGGTTCTCATTAAACCTGTTACGTCTCTCTACGATCTCAACTCTTTGCTCGATATCCTGTATTCCTATAACCTCTACCTGTAAAGCGATCCGGTCAAGTAGTTGAGGTCTCAGTTCACCTTCTTCAGGATTCATACTTCCTACAATAATGAAATTTGACGGATGACTTACACTCACACCTTCGCGCTCTACAGTGTTCACACCCATGGCTGCTGCATCCAGCAGTGCATCTACTACGAAATCATCCAGCAGGTTTATCTCATCCACATACAGGATGTTGCGGTTTGCCTGGGCAAGTATTCCGGGTTCATATGCCCTGATACCTTCGGTTACGGCTTTTTCTATATCAAGACTGCCTACAACCCTATCTTCGGTAGCACCTACAGGCAGGTCTACTACTTTCATGGGATGTTTTTGGGTAATAATGTCCCTTTCTTTCTTGCGTATCTGGCATTCCCAGCAGAATTTTTCCTCATCATGCGGGTCACAGTTGTAGGTACAGCCTGATATTACATCAATTTCAGGCAGTATCTCTGCCAGTCCTCTGACGGCTGTGGATTTTGCAGTTCCTTTTTGTCCTCTTATCAATACCCCACCGATTGACGGATTGATAGCATTAAGGATCAAAGCACGTTTCATCTTCTCCTGACCCACGATAGCTGTAAAAGGATACAATACTCTGTGAGTTTTGGTCTCTATCCTGGCTTTCATGATCGGTTTGGATTCATTTATCTCTTCAATTCCGGCATTTTCTCTTATACTACCATGAATATTTATATTACTCATTCTTACCACCCCATTAATAATAGTAATAATATCTCAATAATACAGTTGCAAGCAATGCGGATATCAATGATATCATTGAGATGCCAAACAATGTGAATACTATATTAATACGTCCGTTCCTGTCTTTCTTTGAGACTGCATTCAACTCAAAAATTGATGTTATCATTGTAATAAAAAAAAATATTGCTGAGATTATCAACAGTGTACCTACAACAAGTACAAAATCTGCTTCGAAGGTTAAGTTTGCTTCCGGGTTCATCAGACTTATCAGAAAATCCTTTCCTTTAACCTCATAAGCTGTCGTCATCATCATTACTACATATAGAACACTTCCCACTCCCATAAGAGCAGAGGATACAGCTGTACTTAATAATGTCAACAATGCACCAATATCGGGAAGGCTGAGATCTATCTGCCATTCTTTCTCCATTATTTCACCTGAAATTGATATGTCTAATAACATTATATTAAAGTATCGAATGTATGTGACTTTTGTGATTTTTTTGGTGATTTTTAGACATGGATTTTGTCCTAGTATATCTATACTAAAACAACCATAATCATTCGGAACCTTTATAATAGTTCAAAGATAGGATAATTATTAATGAAAAAAGTTACTCTTTATGTCTCAGGCAATGTTCAACGTGTTGGTTACAGGGCAAAAGTCAAATCTATAGCCAAAGCATTAGGTATAAAAGGATCTATTCAAAACCTTCCGGGTGGTAAAGTAAAGATCATTGCACAGGGGGAGCAAACAGAACTGGATAAGCTAATTCACGATATAAATATTTCAAACAATCTTATTAATGTCACTAACATCAAGCAGGAATATTCCATTCCTTCAGATGATTATGAAGATTTTGATAAAGTTGTTGGTGGTGGGGAAACTGATGAAAGACTGGATAATGCACTGGATTTATTTAAAAAACTCATTGCTGTCACCGAAGATGGATTTAATAGGCTTGAAAACAAACAAGATCAGACTATTGATAAAATCAGTGATCTTGGAAAAGAACTTGGTGATAAAATAGATCAAGTAGGTTATAAAGTAGATCAAGTAGGTTATAAAGTAGATCAGGTAGGTGATAAAGTAGATCAGGTAGGTGATAAAGTAGATCAGGTAGGTGATAAAGTAGATCAGGTAGGTGATAAAGTAGATCAGGTAGGTGATAAAGTAGATCAGGTAGGTGATAAAGTAGATCA
>MZXQ01000001.1 GCA_002926195.1 Candidatus Methanomarinus sp. HR1
GAAGAGAGGGAGGCGGGCAAGAAAATAGTGTATAAGCCGTTATGGAAATGGCTGCTGGAGTAAGGTTGGTTGAAGGCTATTGTTATTATGATCCAAAGCGGGAACAGGATGAAAGAAATTCGAACTTTAGCAATTTGAAAGTTGCGGAAAGTAGGTCATAACTGTCTTTCACCATCCATTCAAATGCCTTTGCAGAGAGTTTCATGAAGACATTGAAATACGAGGAAGTCTACCTTGCAGATTATCGGACTTTCAACGAGGCATATGGTAATATTGAGAATTTTATCGAGAGTGTCTATAATGAAAAGAGACTGCATTCGAAGATAGGATATCTACCACCGATTGAATATGAAGAAACGTTAAGTCTATATAGTGTTGCTTAACTACCTGTCCTGTATTAGGGGTGCACTCCACCTATGCTCTTCATAATCTGACATTTGAAGGTTGACTCGACACTAGACTAATTTAGATGTAACAGTTGTAAATACAGGACCACGAACATCAATTTTCTTATTAAGACTGGTGATATACCGTAAAGCTATAGGGTCAAGACTGATATTCACCTCAGAAGGTACTTTCACTATCCGAACCCTGGTACTGGAAGTCTCTCCTTTTTTGGAAGCTTCTTCTATCTGCGCTGCGCACAGAGCTGCAAAGGCATCAATATATCTAAGATTTACCCGGGTACCTTTATTGAACTTCTTTTCATATTTAGGTGAATCTGGAAGACCTAAAATATCGCCGTCCACTACAAGTATACTGTTCATAGCAGCAGGACCGCATAATCTGGTATTTTCCTCTGGTTCGACAACCCGTACTTCAATTTCCCGATCATTCAACATGCCACTCCATGCTAAGAACTCACATGGACTGGGTTCACTGCCGTGCTGCTCGCATACTCCAACGATCGCCTTTTGGATATCCCAACCCACTTTACTTACAGGTGATCTCTCAACTGTGATCATACCTGCCAGTTCTTCTGCCGGAAGATTCCATTTATCCTCATAAACAGGGAACTGGGGATATGTAAGAGCACGAACATCATTAGAATTATGCAGTATCATAGCCATCCGCTCCACACCCAGCCCAAGGTTCATTACAGGATAAGGAATGCCATACTGTGCCAGGGCTGTAGGTGAATATATGCCAAATGTAGCTACTTCCACCCACCCATCGCTGTATTTGGTATTGCTGCCTACCAGGCCCGGATGGTAGGCAAATACCTCTATCTGGGTATCGGGAATGTAGTATTTACTGCGTTTCTCATCAGGCCTGAAACTGAACTGCTCAAAACCGAACTGGGACAATAGTCCGGCAGCTATGGCTTTACCATGTTCGACTGTAACATCAGGGTCCATAATCACACAGGATGCTGAGAAATAGGTCATCAACCTTGTAGCATCTTCCTGTTGCTCTCTTCTAAAACAGCGATCAATGCTAAATAGATTGATTGGAAGTCTTGCACGTTCTATCAAGGCTCCCAGTGTGATAAACCACCCTGAAGTCATATGACTACGCAGGGTCTTATTCGAACCTATAGGAGTAAGTTCTTTAAATTCAGGAAAGATGCGATCAAGCATTTTTGCTACTAATGTATCAGGGACATCCAGCCTGTGCGATAGCTCAGGTACAAGGTCATCACCCTCTATCTCTCCTTTTTTATATGCATGTAATATCTGGCGAATGATCTCTATTCCTGCTTCATCTACTGATAATATTTCTTTGATCCTGGTTATCTGCTCGTCAGATATTCCTACATTAGGTCTGGGCAGGCCGGCAAGGTAGAAGCATCGGTCCAGTACTGCCAGTGCTTCATATCCGAATTGCTTGTGTACCTCTCTCTCGTCAATGATCAATGGGTTGACCGCTTCTTCAAATCCTAACCTGAGATAGGCGTCTCTTAGTTTTTGTATTGTATCATAGATCGGATGGGGTTTACCAAAACTTTGTTTGAATCTTGGGTATTGCGCCTGTATGGTTGGTTGTGCCAGATAGTTGTTTCCCTGATTCCATGTGGTATCAAAGTCCTCTTTAGCTGCTTTTCTTATTTTTTCCGGATCGAATTTCATACTTATTATCCTCTGAATTATAGAAATTATAAAGTAGTGATTCTATTTAAATTACACCAAAATCTTTGGAAGAGATATATGACTCTTTACGCCTATTTTAAATCTGCGTCTTGAAAATACTGGAAAATGGGACTATGTCAGATCATATATCTGTCGATATTGTATGGTTGACTCGACACTATAAAATAACTAGAACAAAATCCTCCCTTTGCAGGCTGTCCCAAAACCCCCTACATTTGATGAATATTTATGAATAAATTAATTATTTTCAATGTGATTATTTCTATAGCTCTCTGTAAATACACCTCAATTCTCAATCTAAGAAATATTGCAGAATATTTCGTATCCACTTCAAAAATTATATTATTTTGACATTTGCAATCAATTAGAGATTGTCGGAAAAGTACCTGAAAAGTGCCTAAATTGAAACATTAGAAATTATTGTGACAATCAAATCGTTATGTAGCGCCTTTCACAGTTTAAACACTAATGTCGAAATACTTCAAAATTGGACTTTTCCGACAGTCTCAATTAAGGAATTTTAATCTGTGTAAATCCGTGTTAATCTGTGTCTGAAATTATTATTTTTTGACTCTATCAAGATTACTTTTTTTTCTATAAAATATGTAATCTGGGATAATAATCATAAGCAATATACCTCCTTGTTAGAATGTGTTTTTTTTAGACACGGATTAAC